>JACPYM010000055.1 GCA_016196035.1 Acidobacteriota bacterium
GGACACGGCGGTGCCCGCGGTTGACCTGTCGAAGTTGCCGAGCGTGAATGGCACGCAGATCAATCGCACGACCGTCACGGGCGACATCGGCGCGGTCATTCGCGTCACCGACGATTTCTCGCTGTCGGGCCGCGTCGGGCGCAGCTATCGCCATCCGAATTTGGAAGAGTTGTTTTTCGCCGGGCCGGCCACGGTTGGCAGCATCATCCCCAACATTACGGTCAAACCCGAAACCGGCATCAACGTTGACCTGAGCGCCAAGCTGCGGAAGTCCAATTACGCGGCCTCGTTCAGCTACTTCAACAACAACTACAAGAATTTCATCTCGACCGAATTCATCACGCGCGCCGGGCAGCCCACGGGTTTAACGGCGCAGGCGATCAATTTTGCCAAGGTGAAGATTCAGGGCTTCGAGTTGGATGGCGAATACAGTCATCGCTTCGGCAACACGACGGCGACGCCGTTCCTGTCGCTGGCCTATCTGCACGGCGACATCAAAGAGGCGGTTTCGCCTTTCACCGGCCAGCGCCTCAACGATGTCCCGGCGGATAACATCTCGCCGCTCAAGGCCGTCGTCGGCTTTCGCTGGATGACGAACAGCGACCGCTGGTGGACGGAGTACAACATCCGCGCCCAGGCGCACGTCGAACGCGTTTCGCCGCTGCTGAGCGATTCGCCGTTTTTGATCGTGCAGGATTTGCTGGGCCTGCGCGGCTTCGGTATTCACACCTGGCGCGGCGGCTACAATTTCAACCGCGAACACGGGCGCGTGACGTTGACCCTGGGCCTGGAAAATTTCACCAACGAGTTTTACCGGGAGCAATTCCAATTCGCCCCGGCGCGTGGCCGCTCGTTCACGCTGGGGTTGATTTTGAAAACCCATTAGCTGTTCAGCGGCAAGCTGAGTGGCGGCGGCAGGCGTTTTGAATGCCTGTGCGCCGCTGTTCAGCTTGCCACTTTCAAAGTTTTAGCATGATGCGTTTTTTTTGGTCTGTTACTTTCTTGCTCACCAGCCTGCTGACGGTTGTGACGGCGCAATCGGCCAGGCTCGTGCCTGCCAATGCCAACGGCCTTGACCTCGCGGCTTACTTTCCCATTCGGCAAGGCGATGTCTGGACGTATGACTGGCAATTGCGGGCGGGTCAAGCGCCGCCGCAAACGGTCAAACGCACGCGCGCCTTTGAAGGGCGCGAATTCGTCAACACCGGCAACGTTGACAAGCTGGCCAGCGAGAATGGCGATTACGCCTTGTTTTCGCTGGATGAACGCGGTCTGTTGTTGCACGGCGCGGCGGAATATGGCCGCGATGTGCGTTTTATTTTCGATCCGCCGGTGACGGTGCTGACACCGCAAATGGAAGTCGGCCAACCGCTCGTCAACACGCAAATGGCCGAAGATGGCAAGACACCGCGCCGGTTCACCTCGCTGCTCGAAGGCAAAACGGCGATAGAAACCCCGCTCGGCAAATTCGAGGATTGCCTCAAAGTTTCGTGGATGATGGACGACGAAACGGCTCATCAGAAAACCACTTACTATCTCGCCAAAGGCGTCGGCATCGTCGCCTATGCCATTGAAGTCAAAGCCAAAAAGGACGGCAGTTTTGAGTTGAACGTGGACGCGCGGTTGCGGTTGGCGCAGTTGCAAGGCAAGACTTTCGCCAAGCTTTCTGACCTGGAGCTTTTCACCAATAGCAAAACCGCGAGCGCCGAAAACGCCAAGGCGCGCGCCCTCTTCCGCAAAGCTCACGAAGCGACCTACGTGTGGGATAAAAAATTCCCTGGCTTCGAGGCTGCGTTTACGTTAAAACGCGCGGGCGCGCCCGACGTGACCGGCACGGTGCACGTCACCAAAGCGGCGCAGGTCGAAGTGCAATGCGCCGACGCCAAGGCCAAGGCGCAGGTGCACGCCGAGTTGAGCCAATTCGTGACGTATCGCCAAAGCAAAAACTTCGATGAGCAGTACGGCACGGACAAGGCCAAGATTGGTCTGGGCGAAACCAGCGGGGACACAACCGAGATCATTGTCAGTAATGAAGAGGCTGCCGGTTCGAGTTTTCTGCTGCGCGACCGTGAGATCGTCCGGGTTACGCGTTCGTATGGGCGGGTACGCTTCGTCAATCAGGTCAAAAATTTTAAGACAGATGACGGTCGTTTCATCGCCAACGAAGCCGAATTGACTTATTATTCCAACGAGTCTGGCGCGGTCGCCGGGCAAAGTAATTATCGGGATCGTTATGAAAAGGTCGGCGGTTATTGGTTGCCGCTGGGCCGCGTGAAAAGCGAAACCGCCAAGGACAAAACGGATGCGCTCGAATTGAGTTTAAGCAATGTGCGCTATCTCAAGTAAGAACTGGCAGGATGAACGATGACCAGGACTGTAGCCGTGCGCGGGCACAAGCTGGCGGGGCAAGAAGAAGACAACGAAGAAACGCTCGACAAAAAAACAGGGAACCAATGACCAACACCCAAGTCTTCTTTGCCTCTATCACTGTCGCCATCAGTTTCATCGGCGCGTTGTGGGCGATCAGCAACAGCACTACGACGCGCCTGATCGAACAATTCGAGAAGCGTATGAACGAGCGAGATGAAAAGCTACTCGCAAAGATTGAAACGCTCGACGCCAAGATGACCGGCAAGTTCGATGCGCTCGACGCGCGGCTTGATACATTGCAATTTCAGATTACGACACTCGATAAGAAATTTGACGGCGAGTTGCGGCGCGAACTAGATCAGCTAAATCAACGCCTCAACCGTTTGGAGCGCGCGGCTTGAGGGCTTACAGGTTGATCGTGTGAGTAGGAAAATTGTTGCCCCTCCCCACAATAGGTGAAGGATGATGAACTCGGCGAATTACTCAATTATTGGCCAGCGTTGCAGTGGCCAGTCCGTAGCTGGCTCGCGCTTTTACCAGCATTACACACGGCTGTTCATTACCTGGTCGAGATTGACGACCTGTTGCTTTCAATCATTGGGCGCGCACAACTCTTGGAAACCAAGAGGGCTTCGGGTCGCCTCAAAGACCTTACTGATATTGCCTGGCTTGAGCGCCAGGCGAGTTAGTTGAATTACTTGTTCCCTCTTTCCGAACTTGTTTCTTTAAAGTCGTTATCACAAGGAGAAAGCTATGAAAAGCTCTCGCATCGCTTTGCTGCTCGCGCTGGCCCTTGCTGTCGCCGCCACGCTGTTGGCGTTCGGCTCATTTGCTCAACAAGACCGCGCCAGCCTGAACATGGCCGCGTACTATCCACTCGCCACGGGCAATGCGTGGACGTACCAGGTCAAACAGTACCGCGCCGATGGACAGATCGCGTACCGGCTGCGCACCCAAAGCGTCGAGGGTGAAGTCAAACTCGACGACAAGACCGTCGCCAAAAAACTGATGGACGACCGCGGCAAGTATTACCTCATCGCCGTAGATGAACGCCGCTTCCGCGTCTTTGGCGAAAACGACGGCAAGGGCGAAGTCAAATACAGCCCGGCCTACACTGTGCTCGATACGGCTTATACGCCGGGCAAGGCTTACGCGACGCCGCACACCGTCAGCGATGGCAACAACGTTTCGTCCGAAGCTACGTTTTATGGCGTCGAGAGCGTCAGCACACCGGCGGGCGCGTTCAAAGACTGCTTGAAGGTGCGCTTTCAACAAGTCCGTCCGTCCGGCGCAACGATGACGATCACCAGTTATCTGGCCAAAGGCCTCGGCATCGTCAAAGAGACGTATGAGTTCTTCTCGCCCGCCGCCGAACAGACGCTGCGCAACGAGATCGAATTGCTGCACGCCGTCGTGGGCGGCAAGAAACTCGGCGGCGAAGCGGCCCAAACCGTCAAGATCGCCGAATACTTCCCCTACCATCAGGGCGACAGTTGGACGTATGACTGGACGTATAAATTCGCCAACGGCCAGGCGCGCACCAGCGAACGCAAACGCTGGTTCGAGGGCACCAAATTCACCAACGCCGGCGCGTCGTTCAAACTCGTCCAGAATACCGGCGACGAGGATTATCAATTCTATGTGCTCGACAAAAATGGCCTACGCATTATGGAATCGGGCGAGAAAGGCCAACGCGCCCAAGGCGTGAAGTTTTATTACGAACCGGCGTTGTTGCTGGGCCGCGATGACATGGTGCTGGGCCGCACCTATCGTTGGAGCCAGCCCGAAGCGGACGGCAAATACCTGATGCAGTTTTCCACCACGCTCGAAGGTTTCGAGACCGTTGTGACGCCGATGGGCCAATACGAAAACTGCCTGCGCACACGCGTCGAATGGGAAACCTCGACGGCGCGCGTCAAGAATATGTATTTCTATGCGCGTGGCGTAGGCATGGTCGCCTATGATTATGAAGTCGTCACCAAGAACACCAACACCCAGCAGATCGCGCTGACGGGCCGCCTGAAGGCCGCGACGATCAACAACAACAACGTCACGACCGCCGAAGAAGGCAAAAAGCTGTGGGATAAAATGGCCGCCGAGATGGCTGCCACCGAAGACAATCCGGTCGCGCGCAATCTCTTCAAAGAGGCCAGTCTGAATCGCTACGTCTGGGACGCCGACTTGGGCTTCCGTGGCTTTACTGCTGACATGACGGTCAAGATTGACGGCGGCGCGCCGCTGCCCGTCAAGGTGCATGTCTCGCCGACACTCGATGTCGAGATTGACGCGCCAGACCCGACGACAAAAGCTTACGTGCACGAAGAGATGAGCCAATTCGTCACACACCGTCAGCCGCGCAAACCGTTTGACGCCTGGTACGGCCCCGACAAAGCCAAGTTCAAACTCGGCAAGGAAACGCCCGAAGGCCGCGAGGTCTTTATCGAAGGCGATTCGATGGGCTCGAATTACGTCATTGGCAACAAACAGGTGCGCCAACTGGGCCGCAATATCGGGCGCATGGATTTCACCATCTTTCAACGCAAACTGATGAACGTCGAAGATGGCCGCTACATCGCGCTTGAGTATGAAGCGATCTATTACAAAGTCGGTACCAAAGAAGAAGTCGGGCGCGAATGGGTCAATGACACCTACGTCAAGCAAGGCAATTACTGGGTGCCCAAAGGCCGCACGCATAAAATTGCGATGAAGGGCCGCCCGTCGCTGGTCGAAGTAGACATCACCAAATTGGAGTATTTGAAATAGCTTTGTCAGACCTCAGGGATCAGACTTCAGACCTCAGACCTTTTCTAATCGCAACGGTTGCAGCAAGTCTGGCGGTGTGAATCCTGAGGTCTGAGGTCTGAGGTCTGAGGTCTGAGGTCTGAGGTCTGATTATGAAACGAATGAAATTCCTATTGAGTCTCACGAGCGCGCTGCTGTTTGCGGCCTGTCTCTACTGCCCCATCTTTCACGCCATGCCGAAGTTTATGGAACGTTATGACGCCGACCAGTTTGCCAAGCCCGAATTGAAAGGCAAATGCGGCATCTGTCACACGCGCGAAGAAGGCTACGGGCCGTTGAATGCGCTGGGCAAGGCCTTCGCCGAGAATGGCTATGTCATCAACGACAAAGTGCGCAAACAGGCGGCGAATGCCTTTGCGAGTGGGCCGAACGCTGGTCAACCCACTGCGCCGGTGTTTGCGGCCAAAGCGTTTTATGACAAGAGCTGCGCGGGCTGTCACGGCGCAGATGGCACAGGCGGCGAAAGCGCGCTGAACATTCCCAATTTCAAAGACAGCAAATGGCAGCAGCGCCGCACCGATCAACAGATCGTGGATGCCATCACCAAGGGTAAAGGCGCGATGCCGCCGTGGAAAGACAAGCTGAGCGAAGAGCAAATCAAGGCGATGGCGGTTTTTGTGCGCAAGCTGGCCGAATAAAGCTGAGACACGATGAGTCCGTCACCGTTGCAAATTCTGTTGGTCAAGGCGCTCATCGCGCTGGTCGCGGGCGTGGCGCTGGCGACGCTCAACGTCATTCGCAAACGCCACGGCACGCTTTGGCCCGCCGAACGTAGCGAACGCCTGGGCGTGATTTCGGCTGTCGTAGCATTGTTGTTGGCAATCCCGGCGTATCTGGCGGCGAGCCGGTTTGGGCAGTAGCCGCCTGCCACGCTTCATTGGAGCAAACCATGAACATCAAACCCATTCATTTTGTTTTGGCCGTATGTTTGCTGACGCTTTGTGCCGCGAGCCGTGTTTGGCTGCCCGTCATGGATGCCGCCGCAGCTTGGCAAGAAATCAGTCCGGCAGGCCGTAACACCGCCAGCCCTGATCTCGCCGTTGGCCCCGATGGCAGCATCAATTTGCTTTGGGTAGACAAGGGCGCGCCGCGTCCGGCGGGGCCGCCGCCAGCGGCAGCGCCACCCGCAGCGCCAGCAACAGGCGGCGATCACAACCAACACAACGCGCCGCCTGCCGCCGCCGCTAAAGCCGCGCCACCCAGCCATACGCACAAAGCGTATTACGATTTGTTTTTTGCGCGTTCGACCGATGGCGGGCGCACCTTCTCTGCGCCGGTGCGCGTCAATTCCAAACCGGGCGAACTCTGGGGCTTTGCCACCAGCCGCCCGCGCGTCGCGGTCAGCAAATCAGGCATCATCCACGTTTTCTATCACGGCAATCGCCGCGACCCGTCGGCCCCGCGTCAAGCCGTGGATGCGCGCTACACGCGTTCGCTGGATGGCGGCAAAACCTTTGAAACGGCACACACGCTGAATGTCGAAGGCAAAGGCATGGACGATGGCGAACTCGACGAAGCGCATTGTTTCGGCACGCTGGGTGTCGCGCCGAATGGCGATGTGCACGCTTACTGGATTGACACGCGCCACATGAACTCCGCCGAAGACAACGGCGCGATATACGGCGTCGTCTCGCGCAACGAGGGCAAAACCTTCGGCCCTGAAAAAATGATCGTACAAGCCGAAGCTTGCCCCTGCTGCCAGTTGAACATCGCCTTTACGCCGGACAGCAAAGTCTATCTCTCGTTGCGCAGTGTCGGCGCGGACGGCTCGCGCAACGCTGCCTTGAAGCTGTCGGCGGATCGCGGGCAAACCTTCAGCGCCAGCGTCGCCGTGTCGGACAAGAAATGGAAGATCAGTGCCTGCCCATTAAAGCCGTTGGCAATGACCGCCGATAACAAAGGCCGCGTCTATGCGACGTGGTTCGCCGGTGAAGAAACGCCGCCAGGTGTGTTTTTCGCCGTCTCGACCGACAAAGGCCAAACGTTCAGCAAGCCCCTGCGCCTGCACGATGCGGCGTTGGTCTCTGATCACTCCAACGTCATTGCCACCAATGAAGGCGCAGTGCGCGTGGTATGGGATGCCAAGGTCGGCGCAGACAAACGCGTTTACACGCGCACCTCCACTGATTTCGGCAAAACCTTCGGCACGGTGCAGGAAGTCGAAATGCCTGCCGGTGCGTCTGAATATCCGGTCGTGGCCGCCGTCAAAGGCAAGACCTATCTGGCGTGGCAACTCAATGGCCGCATCGTTTTTCAGGCAATGAATGACTTGGTGGCGCAAAAGTAATTGTTGGGCGGCATCCCAGTCCGTGGTACTGACCCAGCAAAAACATGGCGTCCTACACACACCACTGCGAGTCACACCCCTTAAAACACCGAGGAGGCTGCGGCTGTGAAAAGCATAGTCCCAATGATCCACGTGCCTGATGTTCGCGCGACCGTCGAATGGTATGCGGCAATCGGCTTCACGTTGGTAACAACGAACGAGGACAACGGCGAGATGGACTGGGCACTGTTGACCTTCGGCGACGGCGCAGTGATGTTCAGCGAGGGTGGGCGCGTGACCACTGACGATCGTCGCGAGGTAGACCTGTACGTTCACACGGACGATGTCAGTGAATGCCACGAGCGACTCAAGGGTAGCGTGGAGATCGTCGAGGGTCTGCACGACACGTTCTACGGAATGCGGGAGTTCATCATTCGCGATATGAACAGGTTCTGGATGACGTTTGGTGAGCCGACTCCGGGTGTATAGGTCTCGGTATCTCAGGTAGTCGGTGAAGTGGACGGTGTGGCGACTCTGTTAAGGATGTTGAACCAGTATCAATGGCAAGCCGCCCAATCCGCACGCACTCCAAAGGCTTCGCCAATCCGAGATGGCAGGTATCTATGATTCACTTCCGTAACACGTTTCTTTTCGCTTTGGCGCTGTCAGCCCTTTTCTGCACGGGATTGATCGGGCAAGGAACCAAACTGCGTCCCGAACTGCTCGCGCCCAAAACCGTCGAACCCCTCAGCGCCGCCGAATTCCGCCAATTGCTCGCGCATTACAAAGGCCAGGTCGTACTGGTGAATTTATGGGCCACTTGGTGCGCGCCTTGTTTGAAAGAATTGCCCGAACTGGCGAAGTTACAGGAGCAATACAAAGCCCAGGGCTTACAGGTACTCGCTGTGACCCTGGACGAACCGGATATTTTGGAAACCCGCGTCAAACGTCTTTGGCGCGAACGCGCGCCGGGGTTGGCGGCCTATCTGCAAACCGAAGCCAGCAGCGATAAATTCGTGAGCGTCGTTGATCCGGCCTGGGCGGAGATTATGCCGACTAATTATGTGTTGGATCGCGCGGGCAAGCTGAAAGCCACACTGACGGGCGGCAAAACCTTGGCTGAGTTTGAAGCTGCCATTAAACCGTTACTCTAATCGCGCGCTTTTCTTGGGCTTGCCTGGCAGGTTGTGATGAACCCCAACAGTGGGAATCGGTCAGCTTGCTCCTGAAAATTCGCCGTGCTATTTTCCCACCCGCTTATGCGAGCTTCTGCCTGGACAACCCGGTTGAATCAGTTCCTGCTCTTGGTACTTTTAGCGGTGCAAGGGACGGCGTTGTTGCCGGCGCTGCTGACCCCTGACCGGGTTGCCCTGCCAGCGACGGCGCTCCGGTCGCCCGTCTCCCTGCTGGCCGACCATGCTTTCGCGGATTTCGATCAAGACCAGCGCCCTGATGAAGCGCAGGTTTCGTCGCACGGCAATTTCAAAAGCATTCGCATCGCCTTCGGCAACGCCCAAACCAGCCATCTTCATTTCAAATCTTCGGCCAGCAATCAGGGCCAACTCTTTACCAGCGATTTAGACCTTGACCGCGATGCCGATCTCATCTGGGTGCCGCAACAGCAACTCAGCCAAGCGGTCATTTGGCTGGGCAATGGCCGGGGACAATTCGAACTGGCCAAAAGCACTGAGGCTTATCAATCGGCCCTGGCTCAACTAAACGCAGGCGCAGCCGAAACCAAACTTTCATTCGGCACGACCACAACGCTGTCTGCGCTTTGTTCAGCACAATTTCGGTTTTCAGCGACTCTCCATCAACCCTTTTCCCGTCCGGCTACAACTCTCAATCCGCTCTCAAACAACCAAGCCTGTCTGGCGCTTCAGCAATTCGCCAGCCACGCACGCAAACGCGGGCCGCCACTGACCGCCGTCTAAGGATTCCCAATCAATCATCAGCGGCGTGTGACACAGAAGCGCGCCGCAATTTCCGTCCATCAATTTTCTAAACGTAATCAAGCCGAAGCTGTGGGCCGTTCCGCAGATTTTTCGGCGCAGGCTTTGCTGTTTTGATACCAGGCGACGCGCCTTCTCAGGCCGCCGCGAGGAGAAGAAATCCCGTGAAAAGATTCGGTGTGCATTGCAACGCCTTGGCCTTTGGCATGGGCGTGTTGTTGGCAGGCATTCTTTTGCAGGCGCGTGGGCAGGCACAAACGCCCGCGCCGCCACCTGCGCCTGCCAGTTCAATTCCCAGAAAGTTGAATTTGGCTGACGCGGAAAACCTGCTCGTCCAACGCAACCTGGCTGTCCTCGCGGCCAAATATCAAATTGAGGCTGGCCGCGCGGGCCGCTTGCTGGCCGGTTACAAACCCAACCCGGTGCTGACCGTCGGCTTGGAGCAGGTGCCGTTTTATTCGCCGCTGGCGGGCAGCTTTCCGCGCTTCTTCAAAACCAATTCCGATGCAGGCGCCAACCCCGTTTACACCGTGCGCCTGGACAAGGTCTGGGAACGCGGCAGCAAGCGTGAATTGCGGTTGGCGCAGGCTGACGCGCAACTCAAAGCGAATGAAGCGCAGATGCTCGATGCCATGCGCGTGCAGCTTTACCAGTTGCGGCAAGCGTTCACACAAGCAGCGCTCGCGCGCGAAAATCTGCGGCTGGCCGAAAGCACGCAACAGCAATACGAACAGACCGAGCGCTTGACCGTCGCCAAAGTGGAATTGGGCGACCTGGCGGGCGTGCAGGTATATCGCATTCGCGCCGGGCTGCTGCAATATCAGCAAGCCGTAGTGCAAGCCCGCACCGCTTATGAACAGGCGACCCGCGACGTGTTGAATGTGTTGGGCGCGCGCGTCGAAGAAATTGAGCCGCTACCGTCCGATCAAGTCACGGGGCAGCGCGCAGGTTTGACCACGGAACCGCCCCCAGCCCAACCAAACGCCGGGCCGGGTGAGGCCGTGACTTTAACAGCGTCGTTGACGGGTGTGGGGACGAATGCGGGGGCTGGCTTAAGTGCCGCCGGCAAAGTCTCCGCCAACGCGATTGAACCGGAGGCGCAGGTGATTGAAGCGTTGCGCGCCGCGCCGTTGGAAATCAGTTATCAATTCGATGACCGCCCCCTGCCGCAAACATTGCCTGAATTGCGCCGTCTGGCATTGGAGGCACGGCCAGATGTCCTGGCCGCGCGCCGCCTCGCCGAAGCGGCGGGTAGCAATCTGGCATTGGCCCAAGCCCAGCGCACGCGCGACGTGGCGTTCGGTTGGGAATATCAGCGCGCGGGCAGTGACCATTCGCTGGGCGTGGTCATGTCGGTGCCGCTTTTCGTATACAACAACCAGCGCGCGGGCATCACACAAGCCGAGGCGCAACAGAAGTCCGCCGAAGCTCAACTCAAACAAGCTGAAACGCAGGCCGTCACCGATGTCGAAAAGGCATATCAGGCCTATCTCTCGGCGCACCGCATTCTGGAACTGTACAGCACGCAGAATCTGGCGCAGGTGGCCAAGCTGCGCGACATCACCGATTACACCTTCAAACAAGGCGCGTTGACGCTCTTTGAGTTGCTCGACGCGCAACGCTACTACAACCAAACGCTCACTTCGTACAACCAGGCGCGCGCCGATTATCAGCTTGCGCTCTGGCAACTCGAACAGGCCATCGGCAAACCGTTGCGCTAGCGTGGCAGTCTGGCGCGCGGTGCGGCATCGGGAGCAATAGCGACCGAGTGTCTACGCAGCGCGCGCACTCGTAAGCACCCGGTCGCTACCGCTCCCGGTACCGCACCGCTCATATCAGACAGGAATGTTATGAACCAACCAAACAATCGTTTTGAAGAGCATCACTCCGAAAATGCAGCCCCACCGAGCGCGGTGCGGCTGCGTTCGCGTGGGCTGGCCGTGCTGCTGCTGCTGCTGCTGGGCGCCGGTAGCGTGTTGTGGTACCGCTACAACAATCAGCCCACGGCGACTGCGGCGGCACAAAGCGTAGCCAAACCCGCACCGGCAGCCGCCGCCGCGCCCGAAGCCGCCGCCCCGCCCGGTGTGGCGCAGGCCAGCGAACTGGAGATGAACCAGATCTCGGTCGAGCCGGTAATCGAACGCCAACTCGACCTCGAACGCGAAACCACGGGCAAGGTCGGTTTCAACGAAGACCGCATCACGCCCGTTTTTCCCAATTGCGGCGGACGCGTCACTGAGGTGCTGGTCAAAAAAGGCGATTACGTCAAGGCCGGGCAACCGCTGCTGGTGCTGGAATCGCCGGAGGTGGTCGCGGCGGAAAGCGAATTGGCGGCTGCCATCACGGCGGAAAGCTCGGCGGCTACGGCGCAAGATGTCGCGCGCAAGACACTGGAACGCGCGCAGGGACTGCACGAACGCGAGGCTCTCTCGACCAGAGAATTGCAGGAAGCGCAGGCCGCTTATGACCGCGCCAAAGATGAGCAACATCGCACGCGCGCCGCTGTCCGCGTCGCCGAAGCGCGGTTGGGGTTGTACGGCAAGACGCCCGAAGAGGTCGCAACGCTCGGCGATCTGGGCCGCAAGAACGTCGGCCAAGTGGACAACCGCGTGATCATTCGCGCGCCGCTTTCGGGCACCATCGTTGACCGCAAGGTCGGGCAGGGGCAGTACGTGCGCCAGGAAGCCAGCGAACCGTTGGTGCTGCTTTCAGACCTGTCGAGCCTGTGGGTGCTGGCCGAAGTTTACGAAAGCTTCCTCTCGCGCATTCACATCGGCGCGCCGGTGATGATCAGCGTCGCGGCTTATCCTGAACGCAAGTTCCCGGCGCGCATCTCTTTCATCAATCCGACGGTTGATCCCGAAACGCGCACGGTGCGCGTGCGGTGCGTCGTGCAGAACCCGAACCTGATGCTCAAACCGGAAATGTTCGCGCGCATCAGCATTGGTGCCGCCACGCCGCAACCCTTCCCGGCGGTGCCCACCAGCGCCATCTTCACGCAGGGCACCGATGCCTTCGCCTTTGTCGAAGAAACGCCGCGCCAGTTTCATAAACGTCCGGTCAAAGTCGGGCGGCAGGTGGACGATCACATCCTGGTCGAGAGCGGTCTGCGCACCGGCGAGCGCGTCGCCACCCACGGCGTGCTATTGCTGAATGGCATGGTGAAATAGCCCGCGTCATAAGCAGTGGATTACGAAAGAGGCGTGGGGATTCATTTTCCATTGGAGATTGGAGATTGATTGGAGATTGGAGATTGATTGGAGATTGAAGATTGGTCAGTGCCTGAGTGCTGTTCAATAGCGCTTGAGCATTTACTGCACTGGCTGCTGGTGCTGACAAATCTCCAATCTCCAATGGAAAATGCTCTGCAAGCTTTCTCGCGCAACTCCACTGACAAAGCGCGCGCCACCGCTGTCATTCTTTATCACCTTTCTTCAACCCGGTATTCGTTATGATCAATAAACTCGTCTCCTTCGCATTACACCAGCCGTTTTTCATGATCCTCTTGACGTTGCTGTTCGCGGCGGCGGGCGTGGCGGCGTACCGCAACCTGCCGGTCGAGGCCTTCCCCGACGTGACCGATACACAGGTGCAGGTCATCACGCTCTATCAGGGACGCGCGGCCGAAGAGGTCGAAAAGCAGGTCACCATCCCCGTCGAAATCGGCTTGAGCGGCATCCCGCATGCGGTGCGCCTGTTTTCGCACACGCAATTCGGCCTCTCGTATGTCGTCGTGACCTTCGACGACGCGGTGGACGCTTACTTCTCGCGCCAACAGGTGCTCGAACGCTTGCGCGATGTGGATTTGCCGCCGGGCGTCGAAGCGGAATTGGGCGCGCTGGCGACGCCTATCGGCGAGATTTACCGCTACCGGTTGAAAGGCAGCGACGGCTTTTCGCCGACCGAGTTGCGCACCTTGCAGGATTGGGTGGTCGAGCGCCAGTTAAAAACCGTGCCCGGCGTGGCCGATGTGGTGACCTATGGCGGCTTCGTCAAACAGTATCAGGTGCAGCCCGATCTGGCGAAGATGCGTTCGTATGACATCACGCTGCAACAATTGCTGACCGCGCTGGATCGCGGCAGCACCAACGCCGGCGGCAGTTATATCGAGAAAGGCGAACAGCAGTATTTGATTCGCGGCCTCGGTCTGCTGCGCTCCGCCGAAGACATCGGCAAGATCGTCGTCAAGGCGCGCAAAGGCACGCCGTTGCTGGTGCGCGAAATCGCCGAGGTCAAGGTGGGCGCCGTGCCGCGTCAGGGCGTGACCGGGCAGGACAAGGAAGACGACATCGTCACGGGCATCGTGCTGATGCGCAAAGGCGAAAACCCGTCCGCCGTGCTGCAAACGCTCAAGGAGAAAATAGACAAGCTCAACGCCACGATTTTGCCGAAGGGCGTGGCGGTCGTGCCGATTTACGACCGCACCTGGTTGATCGGCACGACGCTGCGCACCGTCTTCAAAAACCTGGCCGAAGGCGCGACGCTGGTGGCGCTGGTGCTGCTGCTCTTCCTGGGCAATGTGCGCGCGGCCTTGATCGTGGCGATTATGATTCCGCTCTCGTTGATGGCGACCTTCCTGGGCCTGACGTGGCGCGGCATTCCGGCGAACCTGCTCAGCCTGGGCGCGATGGATTTCGGCATCATCGTGGATGGCGCGGTGATCGTGGTCGAAAACATTTTCCGCGAGTTGTCTGAACACGCGCATCAACACGACTTCTCGCGCGACCACAACGTTTTCAAAGCCGCGATTCAAAAAGCCACCAACGAAGTCGGACGGCCCACGTTTTTCTCGATGCTCATCATCATCACAGCGCACATTCCGATCTTCACCTTGCAACGCCACGAGGGCCGCATCTTCGCGCCGATGGCCTGGACGGTCACGTCGGCGCTGGTCGGTTCGCTGATCTTCTCACTCACGCTGGTGCCGTTGCTCTGCTACTTCCTGCTGCGGCGCGGCATCTCTGAAAAAGAGAATTTCATTGTCCGCTTCTGCCACCGCCTCTATGCGCCCGTGCTGGCGTTTGCGCTCAAACATCGGCTGATCGTGATCGGGCTGGCGGTCATCATGTTGGCCGTCAGCATTGCCACCGTCCCCAAGCTCGGCAGCGAATTCCTGCCCGAACTCAACGAAGGCACGCTCTGGGTCAACATCTATTACCCGCCCGGCATCTCGGTCAGCGAGACGATGCGGCTGGCGAAACGTGTGCGCGAGATTCTGGGCAAATATCCGGTCGTGCGTTCGGTCGTCTCGAAAGCGGGCCGGCCCGAAGATGGTACCGATCCGAAGCCGATCAACATGGCGGAATTCTTCGTGGACTTGAAACCGCCCGAAGAATGGCCCGCCGGGCTGACGCACGAAAAGTTGGTCGAAGAAATGGACAAGGCGCTCGACGAAGTACCGGGCATCGAGCCGAGTTTCTCGCAACCCATCCGCGACAATGTGCTGGAAAGCATCTCGCAGATTGACGGCCAGATCGTCGTCAAAGTCTTCGGGCCGGACGGCGACGTATTGCGCGAACAGACTGACAAGATTCTGGCCGCGATCACGCCGATCAAAGGCGTGGCGCGCGCCTTCATTGACCGCTTCGGCCAGGTGCCGCAGTTGCAAATCGAAATCAACCGCGACCAGGCCGCCCGTTACGGCCTGAACATCGCCGACGTGCAGGACGTGATCGAAACCGCGCTGGGCGGCAAGAAGACCACCGAAATCTGGGAAGGCGAACGCAAGTTCCCGGTCGTCGTGCGGCTGGACGAAGCCGAGCGCCGCATGGATCGCATCAAAAACATTCTGGTGGACACGCCCGACGGCTTGCGCATCCCGCTGGAACAACTCACCGACATCTCGATCAAGAACGGTTCGATGAATATCAGCCGCGAACTCGGCACACGCGTGATGGCCATCGGCGTCTTCATACGCGACCGCGACATGGGCAGCCTCGTCGCCGAGATGCAGGACAAGGTGGACAAGGCGATCAAGCTGCCAAACGGTTATAACGTCACCTGGGGCGGCGAATTCGAGAACCAGCAACGCGCGATGAAGCAACTGGCGCTGATCGTGCCGGTGAGCGTGCTGCTGATTTTCGCGCTGCTCTTCAACGCCTTCGGTTCGGCCAAGAGTGCGCTGCTGATCCTGCTCAATGTGCCGTTCGCTTTGATCGGCGGCATCTTCGCGTTGCTTTTCACTGGCATCCACCTGAGCGTTTCCGCCGCCATCGGCTTCATTGCGCTCTTTGGTCAGGCCGTGCTCAACGGCGTCGTGATGGTGAGTTACTTCAATCAACTGCGCGAAGCCGGGCTGAGTCCGCTCGAAGCGGTGAAGCGTGGCGCGCAAACACGTTTGCGCACGGTGCTGATGACGGCGCTGCTGGCGATGCTGGGCTTGCTGCCGATGGCGCTCTCGCACGGCATCGGTTCGGAAGTGCAGAAACCGTTGGCGGTCGTGATTATCGGTGGCTTGGTTTCGGCGACGCTGCTGACGCTGTTCGTGCTGCCCGCGCTCTATCTGTTGTTTGAGCGTGCAGACCCGCGCCCGCAGCCGCCAGCGGTGCTCGCTGAAATACCGTCGCACGAAGCAGAGCGCGAGTTGGTCAACGTGTGAACGGCAGGCGTTCTTAATTCTCAACTCTCCATTCTCAACTCCTATGGACTTCAAGAAAAAGAATCGCCGTAGCCAGCTCCAACGGAGCGTCAGCCAACAGCCTGGGGTGCACTGGGGTGCAGCCCCAGGCAGCACATTGAGTCTTGGCGCGAAGCCCTGAAAGGGCGGCAGCCAGAGGTTTGGCTGCCGCCCTTTCAGGGCTGGCCGAACCATTTGCACGACTCCCCAGGGCTTCACCCTGGGCTGTTGGCTGGTCGTCCCTTTGGGACTTTTCGGAAATTCTTTTTCTTGAAAACTATAGCAGGAAGGCGCGCCAACCAGTTGCTCACTGCGAGAGAATTGAGAATGGAGAGTTGAGAATGAAAAGCGCCAAAGCGCTGGCCCGCCTCAAAGCGTCCGAACCGTCACCATCAGCTTCCACAAATCGCGTTTCATCAACTCGGCCCAGACGCGCACGCCCGCCAGCATCAAGGCACGATCATTCAGCAAGGCCAGCGTGACGCGGCGCTGTTCGCTGTTGCGGCTGGTCAGCAATTCGATCTTGGCCGCGCGCTGCCGCGAAGCCGGCGCGGGCAGCAAATCGCCCTGCTGCCAGGCGCGCAAGAGCCGTTCGCGCCGTGTGCCCAACTCCGGTTGCGTCGGCACAGGCGCATTCAGGTAGCGCCAAAAGTTTTCAGGATAGCCCGCGTGGAATTCGTTGGGGCGGTCGAAGATTTGCGCCAGCATATTCGGCGCATCGCGCAACGCCAGCTTGCTGCCCGCCGCTTGCCGAATACCAATCAGCGATAACAGCAACGAAGCTGCACCGCCGCTGATGCCCAAGGCATTCCCCAGATTGGCCGTGCGTTCATTGAACTGAAGCGCCGTGCCGATGATGCCTGTTGCGCCACCACTCACGGCATTGGCGATGCCGTTCAGCAACAGTCGCCGGTCACGTTGCGCGGCCAGATAGTTGCTGACTTCCGCGATCTTTTCCAACTCGCTATCGATTTCCGCGACCACGCCATCCGCTTCGAGCGTGGCGCTCAGCACGGTTTCCGTGATCTGCTGGCGCAGCGCCAGCGCTTCCAAACTCAGGCCGTTGCCCGGCTGGCGCGCGGCTTCCGGCAGTTGTTGATAGCGTTCGAGCAATGACGCCACACCCGTCAAGCGCGCCACTTCCTGTGCGCTGACAGCGGTTTTGGATTTCGTTTGGCTGGCGTTCGTCAGCGCCGCGCTAGGGGTTTGCGCCTGCACTGCGTGACCATTCAAGCAACCCAGCGCCAGCACGATCCCCAAGCAGGTTTGCCAAAGACAAGTAACAGTTTTCATTTTGGTTCCTTCCCAAACATTCGGTTTCAAGTGCGGGTTGCATAGGATTCGGCAGCCAATGAAAGCGCCGCGCCAGCGTTGCTTGCTGACGGCAGTGCGCAAGCATTCTTTGGCGGCAGCATTGACCGCACACAGAGTAATGCTGGCTTTGCACCTCGGCAATGGGCAAGTGGGCGGCTAGATGCGACAGTTGTTCAAACCGCGCGGTGGGAAAAATACGGGCCGCCATTGTGTAATCACAACGGCGGCCCGGCTGGACCTTGCTTGTGTAAGGGTATGCTATGTGAGGTTGTTATTTGACGGCGATCTCAATCTGTTTCGGTTTTGATTCCGCCCGTTTGGGCAAAGTGACATTCAACATGCCATCTTTGAAATCCGCGCCCACCTTGCTGGCGTCCACGTAATTCGGCAAGGTGAAGCTGCGCATGAATTCACCATAGCTGCGTTCGACACGGTGATAATTCTCGCGTTTGGTTTCGCCTTCGAATTTGCGTTCGCCACGCACCGTGAGCACGTTGTCTTCAATGCTCACCTTGACGTCTTCGCGTTTCACTTCGGGCAATTCGGCCTTGACGACAATCTCATTGTCCGTTTCAAAAATGTCACAGGCTGGCGCCCAAGTGGCCAGTGAGAAATTCTCTTCGCCTTCCGGTGCATAACCGAAATTCTCTCCGAAGAGCCGGTTAATGCGGCGTTCAAAATCACGAAACGGGTTGGTCACGACCCCGCGCGTCTCTTTGGCCGGGGCCACTGCGGTTGCTTTGAACATAAATACCTCCTTCTTTGAAACTGCTGTTAATCGCACTGAAAGGGCCACACACAATGTGCGGCGGCGCTTTCATCACCTTTTCAGCTTCGCTTTTTGCCGGGTGCAAAGTGCGTGCCGCGCGTGGCCTGCCGGTTTTGACTGGCTGAACGGCTTGGATTGCGGGGTTTCTCGCGCAGGTTGAGCATCTTTGCGCGCTTTGTCGTAAATCTCCCGCACGTGTATAGCAGTGCGCGTCTGGCATATCGGTTGCCGTCAGGAAGCATAAGACTGCGCTGCACATTTCGCAGCGTAATCGTTGCCTGAGATTGATTCGGATAAGGAGGAACTGTTATGACGACCTACAAGAGTGACGAACAAATCAAACAAGAAGTGTTGCGCGAGTTACGTTGGGACACGCGCGTCAATGAAACGGAAATCGGCGTCATCGTCCACCTGGGTGTGGTGACGCTGACCGGTACGGTAGACAGTTATGGCAAGAAGCTGGCGGCCCAGGATGCCGCGCATCGGGTCGCGGGCGTCCTGGATGTCGCCAACGATGTGCAGGTGAAGTGGCCCGGCCTGTTTGCGCACACCGATGCCGATATTGCACAAGCGGTGCGGCGCGCGCTGGAATGGGACGTCTTGGTGCCCGCCGATAAAATTCAATCCACTGTGGCCGACGGCTGGATCACGCTCACCGGCACGGTCGAATACTTAGGCGAACGCGAAGACGCCGAGCGCGCCGTGCGTCATTTGCGCGGCGTCAAAGGCGTCATCAATCAAATCGCGATTGCCGAAAAAGAGCTCGAACCCGAAGAGGTGCGCACTGTCATCGAAGAAGCGCTCGAACGCCGCGCCGACCGCGAAGCCAGACGTATCAAAGTGACGGTTGCCGATGGCACCGTGACGCTCGCGGGCGTCGTGCGCAATTGGGCGGAACGCCGCGCCATCATCGGCGCCGTCAGTCACACGCCGGGTGTGCACACGGTTCACGATCACTTGCGCATTGATCCGTATTACTTGGCGGCGGCGGCGGCATAAACAGTTCAGTAGTCGTTTGTCATTTAGATCGGTTTGAAAGCGTGGCCAGCGCGTTTGTAGTCCCGCTTTCAGGTGGTCGGCGCGGCGCTAGTGTTATAGTTTTAAAGAAAACGAATTTCCGAAAAGTCCCAAAGGGACGACCAGCCAACAGCCCAGGGTGAAGCCCTGGGGGTCGTGCAAATGGTTCGGCCAGCCCTGAAAGGGCGGCAGCCAAGCCTAGGGCTGCCGCCGCCCTTTCAGGGCTTCGCACAACGACTCAATGCGCTTCCTGGGACTGCCCCCCAGGCTGTTGGCTAACGCTCCGTTGGAGCTTGCTACGGAAATTCTTCTTCTTGAAGTCTTTATCAACCACCTAAACGCGGAGCTACAAACGCGCTGACCCACTATCTCAGTTGTCCCACTGCGGATGGAAGAACTTGTGAGGCCCTCAGCCGCATACTATGATTCCCGCCCGATGATCCCCGACTACGCCACTCTCCACGAATTTGCCTATAACGAATGGCAGACGCTGCGGCGCGTGCGGCATCCTGACTATCCGGGCACGTGCCTGCTCAAAACGCCGCGCGCCGCGCAACCGAGTGCTGCCGACCTCGAACTGCTCGCCCGCGAATTCACGCTCCTCAAAGAATTGGACATCCCTGGCGTGCCGCGCGTCTTGGATTTCGTGCGCCACGAACAACAGGCCTGGCTGCTGTTGGCCGATGAAGGCGGCGCGACGTTGACGCCCGCGACTGGATTAGGCTTGCAGGAATTTTTCGACTTGGCGTTGCAACTGACCGCGCTGCTGGCCGAATTGCAGCGCCGCGAGATCACGCACAACCATTTGAATCCGCGCGCGCTCTTGCGGCATCCGGTGACCGGCGCGCTGACGCTAACCGATTTCAGTCTGGCCGTGCGCGGCGCTGCCGAACGCCCGCCGCAGGCCGTGCGCGGATCGTTGGCCTATCTTGCCTACTTCGCGCCCGAACAAACGGGCCGCATGAAACGCGCGGTAGATTATCGCAGCGATTTTTATGCGCTGGGCGTGGTCTTTTATGAATTGCTGACGGGCCGCGTGCCGTTCGAATCGGATGACCCGCTTGAATTGATGCACTGGCACATCGCCAAGCCCCCGCAACCGCTCACCGAATTGAATCCCAACCTGCCCGCGCCCCTGAATCAAATCGTATTGAAGCTCTTAGCCAAAAATGCCGAAGACCGCTATCAGAGCGCGGTGGGGTTGCAGGCCGATCTGGAAATTTGCGCGCGCGCCTGGGCTACACAACGGCGCATTGAAGCGTTCCCGCTGGGGCAACACGATGTCGCTGATCGCTTCATCATCCCGCACAAGCTTTACGGGCGCAGCGGTGAAAGCGCGGCCTTGCTGGGTGCGTTTGAACGCGCCTGTGCTGGGCAGACTTCGTTGTTGCTGGTCGCGGGTTATTCAGGCATCGGCAAGACGTCGCTGATCGAAGAATTGCAGCGGCCCATCGTGCAACGCCACGGTTATTTCTGCGCGGGCAAATTCGAGCAGGTGTTGCGCAACCAACCGTTCAGCGCCTTGATCCAGGCCTTGCGCGGGCTGTTGCGGCAACTGTTGGGCGAAAGCGAAGCGCAACTGGCAGCTTGGCGCAAACGCTTGAGCACGGCCTTGGGCGTCAATGGCGGCGTGCTGGCCGAGGTCATCCCCGAAATCGAGTTGATCATTGGGCCGCAACCCGCGCCGCCCACGCTCGCCCCAGCCGAAGCGCAAAACCGCTTTCAATTGGTCTTCCAGAATTTCTTCGCGGCTCTCGCGCAACCTGAGCATCCGCTGGTGCTCTTTCTGGATGACCTGCAATGGGCCGATGCCGCGACGCTCGGCTTGTTGCAACCGTTATTAACCACCAAAGACATTCAAAGTCTGTTGTTGTTGGGCGCTTATCGCGATAACGAAGTAGACGCCGCGCATCCGCTATTGCGCACGTTGAAGACGGTCGAAACGGCGGGCGGACAGATGCAACGTTTGACGCTGGGGCCGCTGGGCCTGAGCGAACTGGCGCAATTGATTTGCGCTGTCTTGCACGGCGAACTGGCCGAAGCCGCGCCCCTGGCCGAACTGGTGCTGGCCAAAACCGGCGGCAATCCGTTCTTTGTCACGCAGTTTTTGCGCACGCTCAAACAGGAAGGCTATCTCCGCTTTGAGCACGCGCGGGGCCGCTGGGCTTACGACTTGACTGCCATCGCCGCCGCCCCGCTGACCGACAACGTGATTGAGCTGTTGACGCGCAAGCTGCAACGGTTGCCCGCCGCGACCCAACACGTACTGACGCTCGCCGCCTGCATCGGCAACACCTTTGACCAAGCCACGCTCGCCCTGGTCAGCGAACAATCGCCGGCAGCAGTCGCGGCGGATTTGCAAGCGGCGCTGGCTGAAGGGCTGATCTTAGAGATGGCGGATGGCGGAATGCGGATGGCGGATTCGTCGAATGTCGAAGCAATGGTTGAATCCGTTATCGTTGCTGATGAAAATCCGCCATCCGCATTCCGCCATCCGCCATCCTATGCTTTTCTCCACGACCGCGTGCAACAGGCCGCTTACGCGCTGATCCCGGCGGAACGCAAACAGTCCGTGCATCTGGCAGTGGGCCGTTTGTTGCGCGCGCGCGCCACAGCCGAACACAGCGAGGAACGTTTGCTGGCAGCCGTGCAGCATTTGAATCTGGGCAGCGGCTTGATCACGGACGCCGCCGAACGCGTGACGCTCGCGCAACTCAATTTACAAGCAGGCCAGAAAGCCAAAGCGGCCACCGCGCACACCGCCGCGCTGGACTATTTTCAAGCGGGCGCGCAGTTGCTGACCGAAGAAAATTGGCAGAGTGATTACGATCTCGCCTTTGCCTTGCGGCTTGAGGCTGCGGAATGTCAGCGGCTGGGCGGTGAATTCGCCGCCGCGGAACAGGCTTACGCAACCTTGCTGCCACGCGCGCGCACCAAGCTGGAGCAAGCGCGCGTGTACGGCCAGTGGATTTTGCAGCACGAAAACCAGGCGCATTACGCCGCCGCGCTGGCCACCGCGCGCACCTGCCTGGCGCTGTTCGGCGTCGAATTCCCCGCGACCGCTGCTGAACAAGAGGCCGTGTTGGAAAGTGAGATTGCCGCGATTCAAACCTTGCTCGACGGACGACCCATTGCCGCTTTGCTCGAATTGCCGGTGCTGCGCGATCCCGCCATTCGCATGGTGTTACAAGTGCTGACGCTGATCTGGTCATCGGCTTACATCGCTGGCGCACAGGCGTTGACGCGGCTGATTTCGGTGACGATGGTGCGCCTCTCGCTGCAACACGGCAATGCCGAAGAGTCGGCTTATGGTTACGTCACGCACGCCATCACCGTCGGCCCACTGCGCGGCGATTATGCGGCCTGTTACGAATTCGGGGTGCTCGCCTTGCGCGTCAACGAGCGGTTCAACGATGCGCGCCTGCGCGCCAAAATCTGCCAGCAGTTTCAGGCGCACGTCACGCTCTGGCGGCGGCCCTTGCAAACCTGCCTCGATTACGCGCGCGAAGCCCGGCAAAGCGGCTTTGAGAACGGCGATTTTACCTACGGCATTTACGGCGCGTTCACCGAAACCTGGACAGCCATCGTCATCACGCAAGACCTGGCGCAATACGTGCGCGCATACGCGCCCGATCTGCCGCTCTTCAAAAAGCTGAAAGCTGTTGCTGTTGCTGACGGCCAACAGGTGATGCTGAATTTCGCGCGGGCACTCCTGGGTGAATTGCCGGGCGAAGCGCGCGCGCCGCTATCGTTGACGGATGATTGTTTTGACGAAGAGGCCTATGTCGAAACCTATCGCGGCAATCCGTTCTTCTCGCTCTTTTATGCCGCCGCCAAGCTGCAACTGGCTTATCTGCTGGGCGAACACGCACAAGCGCTGAGCTATGCGCGGCAAGCGGGCGCACTGGCGACGCAACAGGCTGGCACCATCTGGACGCCCGTCTGTGATTTCTGGATTGGTCTGACGCTGGCGGCCAATTACGCCGCCGCCGCGCCGGATGAACGCCCAGCCATGCTGGCTGAAATGGAACGCAGGCACGCGGCGCTGGCCGTGCTGGCGGACAATTGCGCGGTGAATTACCGCTGTCAGGCCTTGTTGCTGGCAGCCGAGATGGCGCGCGTGAGCGGACGCCAACTGGCCGCGCTCGACCTGTATGAACACGCGCTGCAATTCGCCGAAGAGACGCACATGATTCAGCACCGCGCGCTGACGCACGAATTGCTCGGCCGCTTTTGGTTACAACGCGAACAACCCGCCGCCGCCGCCGCCTTTATGATCGAAGCCCGCGCCTGTTATGCGCAATGGGGCGCACAAACCAAAGTGGCCGAGTTGGAGCGCCGTTATGCGCCGCTGTTCAAACGTTTCAGCCGCGCCGCTGCGCCAGCCGAAGCGGGGCGCACGCTGCTGGCCGACACCACTGTCGCGTTTGATTTGCTGAGCGTCACCAAAGCCGCTCAGGCCATCGCGGGCGAAATGGAACGCGAGCAATTGCTGGCCACGCTCTTGCGCATCGTGCTGGAAAACGCCGGGGCCGAGCGCGTCGTGTTGTTGCTGGAAGAACGCGGCCAAGCATTTGTACACGCCGAAGGCACGCTCGAACACGTCACGGTACACGCAGCCACACCCCTCGAAGCGACCCCGAAATTGCCGCACAGCGTCATCAATTACGTCCGCCACACACAACAAAGCGTCGTGCTGGCCGATGCGCAAACCGCCAGTCAGTTCAGCGCCGATGCCGACATTCAACAACGCCAGCCGCGTTCGGTGCTGTGCCTGCCGGTGCTGCAACAGGGCGCGCTCGGCGGCGTGCTCTATCTGGAAAACAATCAAGTCACCGACGCGTTCACCCCGGCGCGCTTGCAGGTGATGCAGATCCTCGCCGCGCAGGCCGCCATCTCGCTCGAAAATGCGCGGCTTTACGCTGAAACCAAAATCGAAATGGAACAACGGCGGCGCGCCGAGGCAACCCTGCGTTCGATCACGGCGGGCACGGCGGCGGTCACGGGCGGTGATTTCTTCCGTTCGATGGTCACGCATCTGGCTGCCGCCTTGCCGGTCAAACTCGCCTTTGTCACCGAATGCGCCAACGTCAGCAAAACGCGCGCGCGCATGCTGGCTTTCTGGAACGGCGAGGGCGTTATCACCGATCACGAATATGAGGTGAAAGACACGACCTGCGAATTCGTTTATCAAGGCCGGCCTTGTTATTACCCGGCCCATCTCCAGCAACTTTTCCCCAAAGAAGAAGTGCTGGTCGAACTCGACGGGCAGAGTTACATCGGCTTGCCCTTGTGCGGCAAAACTGGCGAATTGATCGGCCACCTGGCCGTGATTGACGATCAACCGTTGACCGAAACGCGCGGCGCGCAAATGCAGGACGTGTTGCAAATTTTTGCCGCCCGCGCCAGCGTCGAGTTGGAACGCACCAAAGCCGAAGCCGAATTGCGGCAGGCGCTGGCCGAGATCGAAACGCTCAAAAATCAATTGCACGCCGAGAACGTTTATTTGCAGGAAGAGATTCGCCACGAACACAACTTCGATGAAATCATCGGCAGCAGTCCGGCGCTCTTGACCGTCTTGCAACAAATCGAATTGGCCGCGCCCACCGATGCGACCGTGCTGATTCTGGGCGAAACCGGCACCGGCAAAGAATTGATCGCGCGCGCCATCCACAATCGCAGCGCGCGCCGCGACCGTCCGCTGGTCAAAGTCAATTGCGGCGCCATCTCCGCCGGGTTGGTCGAGAGCGAACTCTTCGGCCACGTCAAAGGCGCGTTCACGGGCGCGCTCGACAAACGCACGGGCCGCTTTGAACTCGCTCACGGCGGCACGCTCTTTCTGGACGAAGTCGGCGAATTGCCGCCTGACACCCAGGTCAAACTGCTGCGCGTCTTGCAGGAAGGCGAATTCGAACCGGTCGGCAGCAATCGCACCGTCACCGTGGACGTGCGCATCATCGCCGCCACCAACCGCGACCTCGCCGCCGAAGTCAAAGCCGGACGCTTTCGCGCTGATTTGTACTATCGGTTGAACGTGCTGCCGCTGCACAATCCCGCCCTGCGCGAACGCCACGCAGACATCCCGCAACTGGCGATGTTCTTTCTGGCGCGTTACGCCAAACGCTTCGGCAAAATGGTGAATGGGATCGCCCAAGAGACGATGGAGGCGCTCATCAATTACGGCTGGCCGGGCAACGTGCGCGAATTGCAAAACCTGATCGAACGCGGTGTGGTGCTGGCAACTGGCTCCACCTTAAGCATGTCACGCGAACTTTTACCGGTCACAACGCCAAGCGAACGCCCGCCCGCGCAGACAACAATGCCGGCAACGCCGCCACCAACAATAGCCACCCCGTCAACGGCCAGCATGGACGAGGTCGCCCGCCAACACATCCTGGCCGTGTTGGAACAAACCGGCTGGGTCATCGAAGGGGCCAAAGGCGCGGCCAGTCAACTCAATCTGCATCCCAACACCTTGCGCAGCCGCATGAAAAAGCTTGGCATTAAGCGGCCGTGACCCGGGTACGCACGCCTCCTTGCGTGCTTCGTTGTGTCAGGCGGGCTCGTGCTGAAAGGAAATTCTTTGACCTTTCTCAATCCCCTTCCAAGCAGCGCGCAGGGATGCGTGCGTGCCCGGGTCACGACATCCGTTTTTCCATTGTGGGGTTCAGGTCGTAGGCCGCTGACTGTCCTTTCGGAATGCTGATCCATTGCCATTCACCCTGATGCAGCAGGCGCGCCAGCAAAATCAACTGGCCGACGTGCATGGCCACATGCGCCAACGAACGGCAAAGCGCTTCGTGTACGGTGAACGCCTGGCCGCGAATCGTCACCGACAACGACAAATCCGCAGGGCGCAACGCTGACAGCTCACGCAACAACACTTCCCAACCTTGCGCCCACAACTCATCCATCTGCTGCCGGGCGTATTCAACCGCTGCGAATTCGGCCTCACGGTCACGCCACGGCTTCTCGCCATCCGTCATCAGAAAGTCGGTGAAGCGCGAACGAAAATTTCCGCTGATATGTCGTACCAACATCGCGGCGGAATTGCCATCGGCGTACAGAATGCGATTCAACTCAGCGTCGGGAATCTGTTGCAGCGCGCGTTCGCCCAGCACTTTGTAGCGTTCGTATTCGTCCAGAAAATCTTTGAGCATAAGCCCTCCCGGTTAAGTGTGGTGTGAACTGTAAGACAGGGTGGGCTGAATCGTGAAGTCTCGCTGGGAGTGCGGATGTGCCGATACTGCTGGCGAATGTCCGACAAGCTGCCAGCTTGTCGGACGCCTGGCCGTTAAACCCAGTGTTCGCCAGCCACGACCACGACAAGCTGGCAGCTTGTCGGACAACTTGGCGCATTCGCCAACGGTATCGTACCGTCCACGCTCCCAAGCATTAACCGCTCTCCCCCTCAACGCATCGCGACATCCTTTGGCCGCACACCTGCTATATTCAGCCGCATGGAATACAAGCCCATCCGCGCGCACAAATAAAGCGTCTTACCATCCGCATCGCCCCACGCCATGTTGTGCACGTGTTGCGGCGCAATGATCGTGCCCAAGTGTTCGCCTTGCGACGAGAGCACCCACAAGCCGCCGGGGCCGGAGACATACACGTTGCCCGCCTGGTCTACCTTCACGCCGTCAATCGCGTCTTCGCCTGGGGCGTTGGTTAGATCAAAAAAGACTTTGCCGTTGCGCAACGTGCCATCCGCTTGCACCTCGTAACACATCACGACCTTTTTGTGCTCGTCCCAGTTGCCAACGTAAAGCAGCTTTTCATCGGGCGACAACGCGATGCCATTCGGCCCGCTGAATTCCTTGGTCAGCAATTGCAGTTTGCCCCGCTGCAACGCATAGACGCCGCTGAAGGGCAATTCCTTGCGCGGATCGTCCCCAAACGTTGGCAAGCCAAACGGCGGATCGGTAAAGAACAGCGTGCCATCCGAACGATAGACCAGATCGTTCGGACTGTTCAGCCGCTGGCCTTCAAACTTGTCGGCCAGCACTGTCTCGCCGCCGTCTTTTTCCAAGCGCACGACGCGGCGATTGCCGTGCTGATTGATCGTCAAGCGACCTTGCGGATCAAGCGTCAGCCCGTTCGAGCCGGGCTGTTTGTAGGCGGCGATGTCCGCGCCGCTGTAACCGCTGGGCCTGCGAAAGACTGCGAGCTTGCCCGGGTTCGCACCTTGTGGCGTGAACTGCCAGATCGTGTTGCTGTTCGGATCGCTGAAGAGCAACGCGGCGCCTGTCCAAATCGGCCCTTCGGTAAATTTGAAGCCTTCCGCCAGTTTGAAAATCTTCGGATTCGGCCCGACGATTCTTTCGATGGCGGCGGCATCGTGTTTGACGATCTGCACATTGACTTCGCTAGGAACGATAGCGAACGGCCCTGGGTTTTCGGTGGCATGAAATTCCAGCTTGGCCTCGCGCACCCAGATGAAATTGGTCGGCGGATTCGAGAGCGGCCCGTTGATGCCGAAAATTGCCAGTTGAATCTGCTGCCCCGGTTGCACGTCGCGCCCAATCACCAAACGGTTCGGCGCGTTCCAGCCGCCGATCACCGAGCCGCCCATCTGGCCCAAGTGCCGCGGCAGCTCACCATTCACCCAGACCTCGGCGTAATCATCCAGCGCCGTTTGAAAGACAATCGTCGCGCCTTTGGTGTCGAATGCGCCGATGCGTTCAGGCACCGTCAGCCGGATGCGATACCAGTTGAAACACAGCCGCCCGGTCGAACGCCGCTCACTCAACGATGACGCGGGAATCGCTTCCCACTGTGCGTCATCGAACTCGGCCACGCCCGCTTTCGGTTCGTAGTCATAAGTCTTGAGCGCCTTGCCAGTCGGCTGTTTGTCCGGCCCTGGCGCGCGAAAGTCGGTCTCGATGATGCGCGTGTCGCTGTAACGCCACTGTCCGTTGACCAGGCGTGCGCCTTCGTCCGTCGCCAGATCAATCGTTGCCAACGGCTTACCGTTGGGCACGCCAGGCACCATTTGCTGCGCCTGGGAAACGATTTCAGAAATCCCTTGATACAACGCAGCAGCAATCATCAAGACGAAAGCCGCCGCCATCCATTGCAATCCTCTCCTGCTCATTTGCTTCCTCCCGCAAAAGAGCATGGAGTTCAAGCTTTAGCTTGTTTGGCGCGCGCCGCGCGCCGCAGACAGCCTAAAGGCTGAACTCCATGCACTTTTGCTGACTGCTTTAACGTGCCTTCACGACGTAGTAATTCAGCGGCCCCGGCACTTCCTTGAACCAGTGCGGCGTGCCTGCCGGAACGATGATCACATCGCCTTTGCTGATCGTGCGCGTCTCGCCGCCTTTCACATCCGTGCCGCGCAGTTCGCCCGGCGCGATGGTTTTGCCGTCCACGAGTTGCCCGCCGGTAACAAACGTCGCCGTGCCTTCGAGCACGTAAATGATGTCGGCGTCCTGTTCGTGGACCTCGACCATGCCGGCTTTGTCGCGATGGCTGGCGTGCACCATGTACTTGTCGCTTTGATCGAATAACACCGCGCCTTTGGCAAAGGCGGCTGTTACTTTTTCTTTCTCGAAGTAACTTACTCGCGCCTTGCCTGCTTCGGGATTTGCGAGTGCGCTCGCTCCGGCAATCGCCAACTCTTCGTCCTGTTGCGCCGAAGCCGCGCCGCTGACGCCGACCGCGCCGACAATTTGACCATCCACCACGACCGGCACGCCGCCTTGCAAAGGCGTGAACAGGCTGTCAGGCAAGGCGACCATCGCAGTGCGCCCGTTTTTGATAATGTCCTCGAAAACCTTGGTCGGCTTTTTGAAAAGTGCCGACGTGCGCGCTTTGCCGATGGAAATTTGCGCGCCGGCGGCAAACGTGCCGTCCAGGCGTTCGAGCGCCATCAGATTGCCGCCGTCATCCACGACGGCGATCACGCCGCCGGGGGCCTTGACGCGCCTGGCTTCAGCCTTGGCGGCGTCTATTACTTTTTTTGCGCCATCGAGCGTCAGGGTTTTCTTCTCGATAACTTGGGCCAGAGCGATGTTACCTAAGCTGAGCAACAGCGCTAATAACATAACGTTTTTCAAGTATGCTTTCATTTTCCCTCCCTCACTGATAAGAAAAAGGCACAGGCTCCAACTCGCCTGCCGCCAGCCGGAAACCTGTGCCTGTGGTTCAAACCGCGCGGTTGTTACATCTTCGCCAGCGTGTCCGGCGTAATGGTGATCCTGAACAACTCGCCGTTGCGCGTGAAGAAGGACGAAGTCTTTGCCGCGTGAACCTTGCCGTGCTCTGGCACGCCCGCATCCAGCGTTTTCTGACGCGGGCCTTGGTTGGGGCCGACACCGGGTTCCTCATCCACTTCGGTGCCCGCGTCGTAAAGCATCAAGTCTGCCGTGATGTCGCCGCTCAATGGCTTGCCGTTGTTGAACAAGTCAATGCCCTGGCGTTTCGGTGCATAGAACCAATCGTTCGATTGGCCGAACATCATTGCCAGCGACAAGCGCATACCCGGTTTGGCCGAGAAGCTGAATTCGTAAGCGCCGCCCGGCCCAATCGGCCCCGGCTTGTCAGCGCCGGCGGGTGTGTTGAAGACACCGTGGCCCATGTGTTCGCGGCCTTCCAGCACCTTCACGATCTCGCCCGGGTTGCCGGTCTCGGCCAAAGCTTCCAAGCCATTGACAGCGGGCAGGCCTTCGCGGAACAGGCGCACCTCGCGCTCGTGCAACACGAATAGGCCGGGCGACAACGCAAAGGGCCATTTGGTGCCGTCCTTGGCCGTTTGTTCTTGCGAGATGTTTTCGATGCGCACGGTGAATTTGGTTTCGCCTTTGCCGCCGTGTTGGGCAAAAGCCGTCACGCCCAACGCGACCACCGCCAGCAGACTAAAGAAAAAAGCACGTTTCATATTTGATCCTCTCCTCATTCTCAATTGGGTGATTGTTCAATTGCGGCAAGGCCCAGCGACACAGATGCACCAGGCGCGCCGCAGTGGATACAACGCTTGTTATTTTGGTGATGCAGTTTCGCGCACGCGACCTGCCGTTTCTGCCACACGTGAACTTGCGCCGCCGCCAGCATTCCCAACGGCGGTGCCGTGAAATAAAGCCACCACGCCGTCCAGATATTCCCGCCCGCAGCCGAACCGAACGTCCGCGCCGGATTCATGCTCATACCCGACAGCGGTGTTTCAAAGCTGATGTACAACGCGACCAACAAGCCAGCAAATACTCCTGTGTAGCGGGCGATGTTACTCGTGTTAGAAACATTAAGTACCATCGTCATCAGAATAAAGGTAATGACAACTTCGGCGGCAAACGCAACTTGCACCCCGTAGTTACCCGGCAAGGTAGCCACACAATTCACCGCCGGGTGACTTAAGTTACTTTGCCAGATAACTGAAGCTAGCAATACACCCGCCGCACCGCCGATAAATTGAAACAGCACATAGCCGAGCGCATCCGCACCGCTGATTTTGCCCAGGCGCCAAAACGTCAGCGTCACCGCCGGGTTGAAATGTGCGCCTGACTGTTGACCCCATGGCGAATAAATCAAACAGATCGCCGTCAATCCCATTGCCAATCCCATCATGACGCGGCGCGTAAAGCCGTCGGCCAACGCTTGCCGCACGGGTGAAGCCGGATGTTCCAGCAACACGCCGAAGCTGCAAGCCGACACCATGAAAATCCCCAGCAAGGCCGCCTCCATCAGATATTCAGGCCAGTGTCTTTTCAGCGCGTCTAGTAACATCGTGTTATTGCCCCCTCTTCGTTCACGCCGTAAAAATGCCGTTACCAGCGCCGATTATTCCCAGCGATTTTCAGTCGGCGTTATTCGTCCGAAACCATCAACCGGACACAGCCGACCATTCATACGGCACAGCACACCACCTGTTTAGTAGCGATTGGTTTTTCCGGCGAATTGAATTTAGGATGAGGTGGCGTTGACTGTAGGCTCGAACATCCTTCAAGGGCAATTCATGGGCGCCCTAACATCACCGTTATGACCACACCGGCAGTTTTAACCAATCTATTAGGCTTCATCACCGGGGCGGCGTTATACGGCATGTTGCTGTGGATGGTGTTGCGGCAGCCGCGTGCCAGCGCACGCCAAGCCAAAGATGGGTTGCCGTTGCTGACGGCCTTGCTGGGATTGGCCTGGAATGTGGGCGGTTTGCTGACATTCGGCTTGTCACCAGTCAGCCATGTGCGCGATGCCTGGTTCTTTCCCTTGCTGGTCGCGGCGGCCTTTACGGCCTTGGGTTTTTTGCCGGCGGTTGTCGTGCATTCGGTCTTGCGCACGGGCGAAACCTGGCAGGGGCGTTCATCGGCGTGGGGCATGAGCGTCGCGGCCTATTGCCTGAGCACGGCGGCTTCGGTGCTGCATTTTCAACAAGCGCTGGCGCTGGGGGATGCGCCGTCGCATTGGGCCTTGCATCTATTGACGGGCGGCTTTGCACTGCTGATTGTCGCCTTGCTGTTCGCCGCGCGTGGCGCGGCGCAACGTCCGGGCTGGCCCAAAGCGGGAGTGGCCGCGCTGGCGGTGTTCGCCGTTTCGGCGGCGCATTTGAGCCATCACGAAGGCGCTGACTATTCGTGGTGGGTGGAATTGATCGGCCATCATGCCTCTTTGGCCTTGATCGCGGTGATCCTCTACCAGGATTACCGGTTTGCGCTGGCCGACCTGTTTTTGAAACGGGCGCTGGCCTTGATGCTGTTGGTGGCGGTGTCGTTCGGGTTGTATCTCACGGTGGCCGCCCCGCTGTTTCACCGTTGGCAACCTGCCACAGAATTGCATCCCTGGGCAGTCGGGTTGATGTTGGCCTTGTGGGTGCTCACGGCGCTGGTGTATCCGTGGTTGAAACGCGCCGTGGTGTGGCTGGTGGACGCCGTCATCTTGCGCCGCGCCGATTACGACACGCTGCAACACGAGTTGGCGCAAACCCTGGCGGATTGCGAATCTGCCGATGCCGTGCTCGCCACCGTCTGCCAACAACTTGCTGACGCATTGACGGCGCACGAAATTTCCTGGACGGCGCACACCGAGGATTTCTCTACCAAAAAGACGACTGGCCCGTTGTTGCCACGTATCGAGTTGCAACGGCGCACGCGCGAATCCGCTCCCGCGCTAACCAACGTGCTGGTGCCGACGAGCGAAGCCCCGCAATACCGTTTGCACGTGGGCGCTTTGGCGGGTGGCCGCCGCTTGCTTTCGGACGATCAAACCATGCTTGAAACCGTGGCGCTGCTGGCGGCACGGCGCATTGACGCGGTGCGGGTCGTGCACGAACGTTGTATGCGCGATTTGCACGAACAGGAAATGCAGAAGCTCGCCACCGAAGCTGAGTTGCGCGCCTTGCGGGCGCAGATCAACCCGCACTTCCTCTTCAATGCTCTGACGACGATTGGGTATTTGATTCAAACCGCGCCCGCCGCCGCTGTGCAAACGCTTTTGCGGCTGACCGCGTTGTTGCGCGCCGTCTTGCGCAAAGGCGAAGGCGAATTTTGCACGCTCGGCGAAGAGTTGGAATTGATCGAGGCGTATTTGGACATCGAGCGCGCGCGCTTTGAAGATCGCTTGCGCGTGGTGTTGGACGTGCCAACGGAATTGCACAATGTGCGCATCCCGGCGTTGCTGTTGCAGCCCCTGGTCGAAAACGCCATCAAACATGGCATCACACCCTTGCGCGCGGGCGGCGAAGTCGTCGTCTGGGCGCGGCGGGAAGCAAGCAAAGACAACACTGAGCGCTTGCACATCCGCGTCACCGACACCGGCCAAGGCGTGGGCGAACAGGCGCTGGCGCACGGACGCACGCGCGGCGTCGGCCTAGCGAATGTCGAACAGCGCTTGCAACGGCATTTCGCCGACAGCGCCAGCTTCAGTTTGCGCAGCGCGCCCGGCGTAGGCACAACAGTCGAACTGTTCATACCTGCCGCCGCCGTCAGCACTAACAACGTCGTTCCGTTTGAAAGGAAAGCCGGATGAGCCAAGCCTTGCGCGTGATCATTGCCGACGACGAACGCCCGGCGCGCTCCTTTCTCGCGGCGCTGTTGCGTGGGTTTGAAGACGTCGAGTTGATCGGCGAAGCCGAAACCGGCACGGAAGCCGTCGCCTTGATCGAAGCCAATCGCCCAGACCTGGCCTTCCTCGATTTGCAAATGCCCGAGTTGGATGGCTTGGGTGTCGTGCGTATGCTGCACAAAAACTGTGTGCCGCTGATCGCCTTTGTCACGGCCTATGACGAATATGCGGTCAAGGCATTTGAACTCAACGCGGTGGATTATCTGCTCAAACCGGTGGAGCGCGCGCGTTTGCGCGCCACCATTCAACGCGCGCAGGAACGCCTGGAGCAAAGCGACTGGCGCGGCGCAGAAACCCAACGCTTGCAGGCCGCTGCTGAGGAATACGACCAAGCCACACGCCCGCCGCTGCTTGAACGCATCCCAGTACGCCAACGCGACGAGATCGTCATTGTCCCGGTCAAAGAGGTCGCTTCCATTGTCGCCGAAGGCGAGTTGCTGCACCTGACCACGGTCAAAAACGAGAGTTACACCTTGACCTATCGTTTGAAAGATTTGGAGGCGCGCCTGGACCCGGCCAAGTTCATTCGATTAGGACGCGGCGTGCTGGCGAATCTGGACATGTTGCGTCGTGTCAGCGCACTGCCTGGCGGGACGTATGTGGCGACGCTGGCGAATGGGCAGCAGTTAAATGTGAGTCGTTTGCAAGGCCGAATTTTGCGCGAGCAATTGTTGAAGCTGTAAGCCTGGGTAAACCTGGGTACGCACCGCTTCCAGCGTGCAGTCTCGGCAATAGGCGCGCGAATGCCGGAGGGGCTTCCTTCCAGCATGGTTGTTTCTGCTCCCAAGCCTGCACGCTGGAAGCGGTGCGTACCCAGGTCACAGCAGCGTCCCGCGCAAAATCAGCGCGGCCACAGTAAAGTAAATCACGAGGCCCGTGACATCCACGAGCGTGGCGACAAACGGGGCCGACGAGGTCGCCGGATCAAAACCCAGGCGGCGTAAAAGAAAGGGCAGCATCGAACCTGAAAGCGTGCCCCACAACACGATGCCCACGAGCGATAAACCTACCGTCAATGCTACCAAAAACCAATGCGGGCCATAGATATTCGAGAAAGCCGACCAGAGGGCGATGCGCAAAAAACCGATGCTGCCCAGAATCGAGCCGAGCGCAAGACCGGAAAATACTTCGCGCCGCATCACGCGCCACCAATCCTTTAACGCTACCTCTTCCAACGCCAGCGCCCGAATCACCAGCGTGGAGGCTTGCGAACCGGAATTACCGCCGCTGGAAATAATCAGCGGCACAAAGGTCGCCAACACGACCGCCTTGGCGATTTCATCTTGAAAGAAAGTCATCGCCGTCGCCGTCAGCATTTCGCTGAGGAAGAGAATAATCAACCAACCGGCGCGCTTTTTGATCATGCTGCGTAGGCCAATCTGCATGTACGGTTCGTCGAGCGCTTCCAAACCGCCGATCTTTTGGATGTCTTCGGTCGCTTCGGCTTCGGCCACATCCAGCACGTCGTCAATGGTAACAATGCCGAGCAGGACGCCTTCGGAATCGGTCACCGGCAGGGCGTAACGATCTTCGCGTTTGATGACCTTGACGGCGGTTTCCTGATCGTCCGCCGCTTGCAAGGCGACAAACCGGTTGTCCATCAGATCGGCCACGCGCGCGTCGAGGGGCGCCAGCAGGAAGCTGCGATTGCGAATGTCATCAATCAACACACCGCGCTCATCCACGACGTAAATCATGCTCAGCGTCTCTGAATCCTGGCCGTGTGTGCGAATGAAATCGAGCACCTGCTGCACCGTCCATTCTCGCCGGACGCTGATGTAATCGGGCGTCATCAAGCGTCCGACGCTGTTTTCCGGGTAACCCAGCAAATTGACGGCGACGTTGCGTTCGGTGGGCGTGAGCAGGGCCAGCATCTGCCGTGTGACGTTGGCCGAGAGTTCTTCCAGCAGCAGCGTGCGATCATCGGGGGCCATCTCGTTGAGGATTTTGGCGACCTCCTCATGGCCCATCGCTTTGAGTAACTGCTCCTGATCGTTGAGTTCCAGATACTCGAACACTTCGGCTTCGAGATCGCGTGGCAGTACGCGAAAGACGATGACCTGCTCTTCGACGGGCAGCGCACCGATGATTTCGGCCAAATCGGGCGGCGAGTGCGCCAGCATTTGCTCGCGCAATTCAGGGAACGCGCGGCGGCGCACCAATTCACTGACCGCTTCAGGCGTGATGTTTTGAGCAGGTTGGTGAGGGGCTTGATCGGTTGACGGCATTCCTTCTCTCCCGTGCTTTAAGCCTAACGCTTAGATCATCGCAGCCTATGCATAATTCAAAGTGTAAACCTGGGTACGCAGCGCTTCCAGCGTGCAGACTCGGCGTGAGACAGTTTGATGCTGAAAGGAAATTCCTCCGGCCTTGTTCTGTTTGCCGCCAAGCCTGCACGCTGGAAGCGCTGCGTACCCAGGTTTACGCCTTCTTCCGTTTCAACAATTGATCGGCCAACACACCCAACAAAATTACCGCGCCCATCACCGCAAAATTCAAAGACGATGGGATGCCCAGCAGGTTGACCAAATTTTGCAACACCTGCAATAGCGCCGTGCCCAGCAAGATGCCGATGACCGAGCCTTCGCCGCCGCGCAAGCTACAACCGCCGAGCACCGCTGCCGCGATGCCGTATAACTCAAAGAAATTGCCGTGCGAAGAAGGCGAAATCGAGTTGGTGTAAAAGGCAAAGACGACAGCGGCCAGCCCCGTCAGCGCGCCGCAAATGATATACGCGCTCGCCAGCATCCGTTGTGAGTTGATGCCCGAATAGCGCGCGGCGTCTTCGTTGTTGCCGACGGCGAACAGATAACGACCGTACACCGAGCGGTGAATCAAGACCCACATCAACGCGCTGACGACCAGCAGCAACACAAAGGGCGTCGGCACACCGAACAGATTGCCGGTCGCCAGGCTCTGCCAGCGTTCGATGCCCACCGCCTCGCCGAAGCCTTTGGTCTCGTCATTCGCGATGAAGCGCGCCAGCCCGCGATAAAACAGCAAGCCGCACAGCGTCACGATGAAGGGTTGCAGGCGCACCCGCGCGATCAAAAACCCATGCAGCCAACCCAAGGCCATCGCCGCCAGCACGATCAACAAGATCGCCGCCAGCCCCGGCAGATGCCATTGTTGAATGGCGATGGAAAGCAGCACGCCCAGCAGCGCCATTACCGAACCGACCGACAGATCAATGCCGCCCGTAATGATGACGGTGCCCAGGCCCAGACCCAGCAAGCCATACGCGCCGATCAGCCGCGTCGTGTTTTGCAAATTTGCGGGCGCCAGAAAGCGCGGGTTTAGAATCGCGGTGATGGCGCAGAGGACAACGAGGAGAATGAGGATGCCGATCTCTTTTTTCATAGGTTAAATAGTTGATAGTTGATAGTTGACAATTGATAGTTGATAGGTTGGGTTTGTCGGGGCAACTGGCTGCCAAAATCTATCAACTATCAACTATCAACTCATCTGTGACCCACTGCCAACTTCATAATCGCTTCTTCGCTGCATTCCCCGCGCGGCAAGATGCCGGTCAGCTTGCCTTCGTGCATGACGGCGACGCGGTCGCTGATGCGCAGGATTTCTTCCAGGTCGCTGCTGATGACGATGACCGCCGCACCGTCAGCGGCGAGTTGATTGATCAGTTCGTAAATTTCGCTCTTGGCGCCGATGTCTATGCCGCGCGTGGGTTCGTCAAAGATGATGAGGTTGAGCTTTTGCAACAGCCATTTCGCCAGCACGACTTTTTGTTGATTGCCACCGCTGAGTTCCGAAACCTTAGCCGCGACCGAAGGCGCTTTGACCCGTAACTTGGTGGCCATCTCGACGGCGACTTTGTTTTCCGCAGCCGGTTGCAACAAATTCAGTTTGGCATAACGCGGCAGTGTCGCCAGCGTGATGTTCTCTTGAACCCGCCACTCGGTCAACAAGCCCAGCCCGCGCCGGTCTTCGGGAATCAGTGCGATGCCGTGGCGCATGGCGTCTTGCGCTGAATGAATCGTCAGCGTCGTGCCAGCGAGCGTGACGCTGCCCGCGAGCGGCGGTTCGACGCCGAAAATGGCTTGGGCGACTTCGCTGCGGCCCGCGCCGATGAGGCCGGCGACGCCGAGCACTTCGCCTTGGCCGACGCTGAACGAAACAGCCTGGGCGGGATAGCGGCGTGTGCGCAGGTTTTCGACGCGGAAGTAATCGGCCTGGGCGGGGACTTCCTGCACTTTGTGGACGTGCGCCAAATCGCGTCCGACCATCAATTGCACGATGCGGTCGTGCGTCAGCTCTTCACGTGTGAGCGTGCCCGCATTCTTGCCATCACGCAGCACAACCACGCGGTCGGCCAGTTCAACCACTTCGCCCAAGCGATGCGAGATGTAAATGATGCTGACGCCGTGGGCGCGCAAATCTTTGGCGACTTCCAGCAAACGATTGGTCTCGGTCAGCGTCAGGCTCGATGTCGGCTCATCCATAATCAGCAGCTTGGCGTTGAGCGAGAGCGCCTTGGCGATTTCGACCATCTGTTGCTGGGCAATCGAAAGTTCCCCCAGCAAGGTACTGGGCGCGACTTCTACGCCAAGTCGGTTGAGTAGCTTGGCAGTCTCGGCTTCCAGCGTGGCGCGATCAATCAGGCTGAGCCAGCCGCCCCGGCGCGGTTCGCGTCCGAGGAAGACATTGGCCGCGACATCCAGATTGGGAAAGACGTTGAGTTCCTGGTGAATAAAGCCGATGCCCAACCCCAACGAATCGCTGACGGCGTTGAACGTTACCGGTTGGCCATTGAAGCGGATCGTACCCGCATCGGGTTGCACGATGCCGCCCAGTGTTTTCATCAGCGTAGACTTGCCTGCGCCGTTCTCACCCACCAGCGCGACGATTTCGCCCGCGTTGCCCGCACCTGCGTTGACAGTGAGAGACACGTCTTGCAACGCCACCACGCCGGGGAAGCGTTTGCTGATGCCTTGCATTTCGAGCAATGGGTTTGCCATGCGTTTCTCAAGTTACCTATGCCATAATCGCGCCGCTATGATGACGATGAAAGCACCAGTAACGACAGCCTTGGAAGCATTCGCGGCGGCCAACTTATATTTGCTGGATCATGTGCCTGACCGGTTGACCGCCGATCAACCGCGTTATGATGAAAAGGCGCACGTTTGGCGCGTGCCTGTCATTCTGACCTATCCGACCTTTGGCGTCCTGGGCCAGGTTGGTCAAGTTGTCGTGAGCGCGTTGAACGAAGATATTCTCTCAGCTACGCCAGATGCTGAGATGATTGCCGCAGCCAAACTTTTGGTCGAACCTTACCGTGATGCCATCGAAGCCGCCGTTCCATAGACAAGAAAAAGAGTTTTCCTGCGTGCCCGCTTGGGTAGTGGTAAAAATGTAAGGCTGTGGTTTTGCAGCCGCGTAGCGGCGACCCGATTTTAGCCCGGCGTTTCAACGCCGGGAAAGCTTGGCAACAGTTCCGCGTCGCGTCAGCGACGCCTGAATTCAAGCGTCGCTGACGCGACGCGGAACTGCTGCGCACCGCTACCGTGGTTTGAAAACCACGGCTAAACTCAACTGTCGCTACGCGACAAAAACTGATGAGCCTTACATTTTTACCACTACCCCCGCTTGTTTACGCATGGTGTTACTCAGCCTCGGCACTGACGTTCAAGAAGCCAACTTGCGCAGGCTTTGTGATTGCACCGTTTTGGCTCAACTGCATTGCAGGGGTTGAACGCCGTCCGGCAACTCGGCTTTCACAACAGCCGCAAATACACACTCAACCTGACTGAACTCGCAGACTGTCTGGCGGATGGCTACTATCCCATCGTCTTTGTGTCATTGCTGCCGTTGGATAAGCGGCCCGACATCCACGCAATGGTTGTGACCGGGCTTGCTGCTCAGCATGTTTCTGTGCTTGATCCGCGCATCGGCGAACGGAGGCTTACGCACGAACAGTTTAGTGCCGCGTGGATTGGTAGCAACAATCTTGCGCTCATCGTGGTGCGCTAAGGCGCTTACCTAGTTCCGTCCGCGCAATTTGTTGATCTTTTCGGTAAACGCGGCGACCTCTTCCTTCTTGATCGCCAGCGTCGGCACGAATATCTGCTTACTGGCTGGCACGCCCGACTTGTCACCGCCCACATAGGCCGCCATCAGCTTGATGGATTGATAGCCGAATTCGAACGGCTGTTGCACCACGGTCGCAAAGATCGCGCCGTCTTTGATGCCGGCGAGCGTTTCGTCCTCTTCGTCAAAGGCGATGATTTTGACCTTGCCGACTTTGCCCGCCTCTTTCACCGCATTCAAAATGGCCGGGCCGTTGTAAGACCAGAGGCCGACCATGCCGGCCAGATCGGCGTGTTGCACTAAGGCGTCAGCCGGGTTTGATTTGGCTCGCACACGGTCGGTGCTGTCCTGGCGGACGTCAATGATTTTGATGTTCGAACCGGCCAGCGCTTTTTGCAGCCCTTCGTAACGCTCTTTGGCATTCTGGGCGTCGAGCATGCCGACGAAAACCATGATGCTGCCGCCCTGGGGCAAGGCTTCTTTGACGAGTTTGCCCGCCTGTTCGCCCGCCGCGACGTTGTCAGTGCCGATGTAGCAGATGCGATTGCTGGCCGGAGCGTCGCTGTCTTGCGTCACAACCAGCGCCTGGCTGGCGACGCGATTGAGCATGCCGGTTTGGTTTTTGGGATCCACCGGGCTGATCGCCATGCCGTCAATGCCTTTGGCGACCAGGTCGTCCACGATGCGTTGTTGCCCGGCGGCAGTGCCATCGCCCGGCATTTGGAATTCGACGCTGACATTGGGCAATTCGCTCGCCGCCTTTTCGGTGCCCTTGCGCGCAATCGTCCAGAAATCCGATGGGTTGTTGGTGACAAAGGCGAGCCGCAATTTCTTGCCGCCGCCCGCACCGCTGCCGGCGTTGTCCTTCGCGCTGCTACAGGCCAGCAAGCCTGTGGACAAGATGACTGCCAAGACACTGGCCAGACTACGGCCCAGTCCAATTTTCATTTCAAATGCCTCCCTGCGAGTGGATGTTGATGTGGCGGAATGCCGCCGCGATTGTATGCACACAGGCGGTTGATGCAAGCGTACAACAGTGCCAGTGAGAGATTTCAGCAAATAGACTTAACGCCCGCGCGGACAGACTTTGCTTTAGCGGGGAATGATGAAAGAATTCGCCGTGCTCGCGAATGACCAGCGTAGCTTCCGCTGCGTTCCCAAATTCCAATTGCAAAGGGAGAATCTGTGATGAAGTATCCGGTGCGTGTTTCTGGTTGGCCAACGATAATCTGTCTGCTGTTTTTGTGGTTGAGCGCCCCGCTCTCCGTTGTGGGCCAAACGGCGGCGCAACCTCAGAAAGCGCCTGAGCCAGTCGCGCCCGCCAAAGCGTCCGCACCCGCACCCGAAAAACTCACGGCTGCTGAATTCGCCCGGCTAAGCCGCGAACTTTCCGAACCCGGTGGCCACTTTCGCTCGGACAATTTCACCTCGAATGAAACTTCGTATTTGCACATCGTCCAGAAAATGCGCGAATTGGGCGCGATTGGCGGCGCGTATATCGGCGTCGGGCCTGAACAGAATTACACCTACATTGCCAAGGTCCGCCCACGCCTGGCGTTCCTGATTGACATCCGCCGCCAAGCCATCATTCAGCACCTGATGTATAAGGCGATCTTTCTTCTGTCACCCACGCGCGGCGAATTTCTGGCGCGCCTGCTGAGCAAGCCCTTGCCCAAAGACAAAGCTCCGGCTGCCGCCGCGCCATTGAACGATCTGCTGGCTTTCCTTGAAAAGACACCGACGGATGACAAGGCTTACGAAACCAATTTGACTACCATCCGCAAGACAATTGAGGACGACTTTGAATTTCCCTTGTCTGAGGCCGATCAAAAAAGTCTGGCGTATGTGTACCAAAACTTTCACGACGACGGGTTGGGCATCCAGTATCGCGTCGAAAGCCAGTGGGGCAGCAGTTATTTCCCGACGCTGAAAGAAATCCTGCTAGGCACAGATTTGAAAGGGCAACTGGGCAATTTTCTGGCCAGCACGGACGATTATGAATTCGTGCGCGAGATGCACCGCAAGAACCTGATCATCCCTGTCGTCGGCAATTTCGCCGGTCCCAAAGCGCTGGGCGCCATCGGCGATTACTTACGCAAACATGACTTAACGGTCTCGGCCTTTTACACCTCGAATGTCGAGCAGTATCTGTTTATGGATGGCATTTTCGGTGACTGGGCCAATAACGTGCGCAAGTTGCCGCTGACGGAAAAGAGCCTGTTCATCCGCGCCATTGCCGGGCGCGGCACACATCCGGCGCGCATTGCCGGACATCGCCTGACGACTGTGTTACAGCGGATGACTGTGTTTTTGAAAGATTTTGATGAGGGCTTGTACCCCAGCTACAACGACCTGACGCTGACGCATTACATCGCGGCGGATCAGCCCTGACCCACACGGAGCATCAGACCCAGGAACAGTTCCAACCACGGGGGACACGGGGCGTCCGGGGAAAGCTAAATACCTTTGGCCTCCCCCGTGTTCCCTGTGTCCCCCGTGGTTTGATTGTTCTGTAATTTGGCAGCTTGCCCAAGCGCGCGCGCCAACTGCTCAGCCTCTGCCCGGCGTCCCGCGCGCAACAGCGCCAGTGCTTCCGATTCGACAAATTGATTCAACAGATCGCGCCGCGCGGCATAACCGACGCCGCGCGCTTTCAGTTCCGTGCGCAACTGCGCAGCCAGTTCCAGCAACGCGCCGTACTCTTCGCCAATCGTCGCGGCGATGTGGCGTTTGACCAGTTGCGCAACCGTTGGGCTGCCGCCCGCCGTGGAAATGCTGATTTGCAACGCGCCGCGCGTGACCAATGCGGGCGTGATGAAATTACAAAGCGCCGGTTGGTCTACGACATTGCAGAGCAACTGGCGTTCAGCAGCGGCGCGGGCGACGGCTTCATTGACAGACTGATCATCGGTCGCGCTGAACACCAGAAAGATGCCTGCCAGATCATCGGCTTGAAATTCGCCTGCGCGCCAGGTCAATGTGCCTTGCACCACCAATTCAGCCAACCGCGCAGTGAGAGTTGGACTGACGATGCGCACCTGCGCACCGGCGGCCAGCAGTTGTTCGGTTTTGCCTTCGGCAATGACACCGCCGCCCACCATCAAGACAGGCCGACCTTGCAGATCAAGATGGATTGGGTAGTAACGCATTAGGCATTGTTGGATGGCGAACTTTGCGGGGCTGATTCGGCAAACCAGCGTAGGCGTTCACGCAGGCGCACGACTTCGCCGACGACGATCAGGGCGGGCGGTTTGATTGGGTGATTCGCCAACAAGGCGGCGATGTTGCGCAAGTCGCTGGTGTAAACTTCTTGCTCGGCGCGCGTGCCCCAGCGAATCACGGCCACGGGCGTGGTGGGAGCGCGGCCATGCGCGAGCAGTTCATTGACCAACTGCTCAATCCGCGCGACGCCCATGAAAAAGACCAGCGTGTCAGCGCTGAGTTGCGCCCGGCGGGATGCGGCGCTCTCTTGTGCGGGATCGTCGTGCGCGGTGATGAAGGCGACCGAACTGCTGATGCCGCGCTGCGTCACGGGAATACCCGCATAAGCCGGTACGGCAATGCCCGCGCTGACGCCGGGGACGACTTCCCAGGCGATGCCCGCGGCAGCCAGCGCCTCGGCCTCTTCGCCGCCGCGTCCGAAAACAAATGGGTCGCCGCCTTTCAACCGCACGACCACGCCATGCTGGGCGGCTTTGGTCAGCAACAAGCGGTTGATTTCGTCTTGCGCGATGCAATGCTGCCCGCCGCGTTTGCCGACGAAAAGCAATTCGGCCCCGGCGCGCGCCAGCCCTACGATCTCAGGGTTGACCAAGTAATCGTAGATCACGCAATCGGCCCCTGCCAGCAAATCGCGCCCTTTGACCGTCAGCAAGCCGGGATCGCCCGGCCCCGCGCCGACGAGATAAACTTTGCCGCTGCGGCTCAAGCCCAAGCTTGTTTTTCTCCCTTGTCAGGCGATGGCGGCGCGCTCAGTTTCAACGCCGCTTTGCGTTCACGCTCGGCTTCTTTGCGGCGGCGCACTTCGTCATCCGGCAGCGGCGTGACGGTCAAGCCTTCCCAATCTATTTCGACGCTCCAACTTGCAATGCTGAATTTCAAACTCATGTTGTGCCTTCTTCTTGTTTCGCTATTGCCTGTCGCCTGTTTGGTGGCTGCTTAGGCAATGATCTTGAAAACTTGCGGCGCGATGTGATGACACGCACGACACCGCTCATACGGTTGGGCGACACACGGCGCTGTACACCTGGCTGACCTGCGGTTACACGGGCAACACTTGCTGCCAAGTAGACGGCAGATTGATCCGACTTTGTGGCAAGGGAGCTACACGCCAAACAGGCGAGCTACACCTCGGCCCAACTCCGGGTCACGCTGGCATACGGCTACGTGAGCGGATTCGCAGCTTTAGCGACAACAACAACAACAACAGGGAAATGTACGTTTGTGGAAGGCAAGCAAGGCGGGCGTGGCGGACAGGACGGACACGGTAGAACCAACAGCACGGCGCGTCGGTGAGCTACCACTACTTGACCAACTTGTACTCGTAAATGCGAGAGTCATTGCAATTTCCTTTCAGGTTTTGCCTGTAAATTAATGATCTGATTGTTTCATCGCACAGTGCGATTGAAAAGTGAGCGCGGTTATACCCCGCTCCGATGCAGCGTGTCAATGAAAGCACCTGGGTACGCACCGCTTCCAGCGTGCAAGCGTGGCAACGGACGCACATCTGCTGAAAGGAAACCCCTCCGGCATTATTCCGTCTGTTGCCAGGACTGCACGCTGGAAGCGGTGCGTGGCTTTGCACAAACCGTCCTGAAAAAGGCGGGCGATTTGTGCAAATGAAATTTCTGCACAAACCGCTGACTCGTATCACAATGCAAAACAAAAGGGCAAAGCCAACCGATTTGTGCAATTCCAATTCGATTTATGCAATTCGATTTATGCAAACTGAGCGGTTTGTGCAAAGCCGCGGTGCGTACCCAGGTTTACAAGTTACGGCTCATCCGGCCCGCGTCCGCGCTGTTGATTGCGGTCGCCGGTCTGTTCGCGTTCGCGATTCAATTCGACCATATCCACGCTGTCGGTCATGTCGCCCAACAGGTGTTTGCAGAAATAGTCGGCGCGCACCCAGAAGAAATAATTCGTCGCGTCGGCATAACCGTGGCGCTTGCCGGGCAGGATGACGAAATCGAAACGCTTGTTCGCCTTGATCAGCGCATCCGCCATCCGCAGCGTATTCGCCGGATGCACATTGTTGTCAATGTCGCCCGTCGCCAGCATCAGATGACCTTTCAAGTTTTTTGCCAACTCGGAATTCTTCTCGATCTGGTATTCAAACTTGATATTGCCCTCGTTGTCGGTGACCTCTTTGACGCCGTGGTGTTTCTCGCTCCACCAGCGGTTGTAAATGTTGTTCTCGTGATTGCCCGATGAGGACACGGCCACTTTGAAAAAGTCTGGATAGACCAGCATCGCCGCAGTGGACATAAAGCCGCCGCCCGAATGTCCGAAGATGCCGACGCGGTCAATGTCAATGTAGGCATTCCGCCGCGACAGTTGCTCAATCGCGGCCTTTTTGTCGGCCAGCCCATAATCGCGCAGGTTGCCGTAGCCGAAGGTGTGATACCACTTCGAGCGTTGCGGGTTGCCGCCGCGATTGCCGACTTCGATGACGATGAAGCCAAATTGCGCGAGCGCGATGCGATCATTGCGTGGCGTAAACGTCTTCGTCACGCTCTCAGTCTGCGGCCCCGGATAAACATACGCGATGATCGGATAGCGTTTATTCGCGTCGAAATCGAAAGGCTTATACATCACGCCGAACAAATCGGTGATGCCGTCGTCGGCCTTGACCTTGAAGGGTTCGGGGTACTTGAAACCGGCTTCGGCCATCGCGGTCATGTCGGTCGCTTCCAACTTCATCACCGTGTTGCCGGATTGATCGTACAGCACGGATTCGGGCGCGGTGTTCACACGCGAGCAAGTATCAATGAAATACTTGTTTGAATCAGCGGTCGCGGCGGCGTGCGAGGCATTGCCGGGCGCGAGCAATTTCAAGCCGCTGCCGTTGAGGTTCACACTGTAGACGTGCTCGTAATAGGGGTCTTCGTCAGCCTCGCGCCCGTTGGCGTTGAAATAGAGCGTGCGTGTCCGTTCATCCACGCCCTCGATGTCGTCGCAAACAAACTCGCCTGTCGTGATCTGATTTTTCAACGTGCCGTTCGCGTCAAACAAATAGTAATGCCCCCAACCGTCGCGTTCCGACCAATGAATCAGTTCGCCCGTGCTGAGCAAGCGCAGCGGTTTGATCTCGACGTAAGTGTTTAGGCGCTCTTCAATCAATGTCTTGACTTCGCCGGTCGTCGTATCAGCCACGCACACATCAATCTTTTTCAGGTCGCGGCTGGTGCGGTTGAAATAGAGTTTGTCTGATGAATCGCTCAGCCATTTGGGTTCGAGGCCCTGACCGCCGCCGGGCGGGCCTTGCTGTACTTGCTGATCCTGTTCGCCGCGATCCACTTGGAAAGTGCGCGCGCGCTCACGGTCGGCGTTGCTGACGGGCGCGGTGTAAACGCCGATTTGCTGGTCTTTGAACTGGTCGGATTTGATTTTGACGCGGCCCTTGGTGGCCGGTTCGAAGACTTCGAGTTCGGCTTGCGGCTGATTCTCTTCGCCCGGCATGCCGTAGCGGTAGGTTTCGAGCGTCGGGCGCGGATTCGCCAGCGAATTGATGACCCAGAGATCGGCGACCTTGCGCGCATCGTCGCGCTGAACGGCGAATTTCTTGGAGTCCTTTGCCCAGAAGATGCGGCCCGCCGGCACGCGCGGCGTTTTGTTTTTGTCGCTGAATTTGTAGTTGCGTTTTTCTTCTTCTTGCAAGCGGCGCTCGAAACCGTAGTTCTCTTCGCCGTCGGTGGTGAGTTGGGTTTCGACAATGGTCGCGTCGTCTTCTTTGACTTTGGCTTTCTCGTAATTGGCCGCGTCCATCATGAACAGGTTGTGGCCGCGCGCGAAGATGATCGTTTTCTCGTCGGGCGAAACTGAAGCCCAGCGCGGTTTTTGCGGCGGTTTGAAATCGGGCAGCAGCGTCAGTTTGCCGCTCGCCAATTCGTATTCAAAATAAATCGGGCGTGTGCGCGGCGCAGGTGTGGGCGACGGCGTAGCGCGTTGGCCTTGCTGTTGCGCTCCACCGCCTTGCGGGCCACGCCCGGCCTCGCCGCGTCCGGACATAACCGCCTCCTCTTTTTTCAAGCCGGGAATCTCGGCGTCGCGCGGCACATTGGCGTCGAATTGAAAGGCCGTGTCGCCTTTGATGAACTTGATGGTCTGGATCGGCAGATGCTGGGCGTCATACGGAATGCGCGTCAGATTGGTCAGCAGCGCCGCCAGCTTGGCGTTGTCAAACAGCGGCGTCTTGGCTTTTTTGAGCGGATCCACCAGCCACCATTTCTTGCCCTGATTGGTTTCGTAGCTGTACCAGAACCGCTCTCCACTCTCCAGCCAATGCGGCGCGACGGCGGTGTCAAAGACCATCTTGCCGACCTTGGCCGCCGTCCAGCGTGAGGCCAGGTCGTAATTAGCCTTGCGCACGCGATTGTCCGGCGCGGGTTTTGCCGCCTCCTGTGCGAACGAAACGGCGGGGGTGACGATCAAACAAAAACAAAAGACGAGTACAAACGCGCGTTGCAGGCGCGGCGAAAATGCGTGTCGAAGCTGCATAAGTGGAGTCCTCCTGATTGGGTGTTTGCGTGTGGGATTGGTTGCGCTGAGCCTTACGACGATGACAACGCAACTGGCGTTACGACTAAGTAAGGCGCAAAAAATTCTTTGACAAAAACTTCTCACCACGAAGTAACGAAGAGCACGAAGGACAGCGAAGAAACGCCAATGTTGACAGGTATTTCCCTTCTTCCTTCTTCCCTTCTTCCCTTCTTCGTGTCCTTCGTTTCTTCGTGGTTGTCAAAGAATTTTATGCCACTTACTTAATTGTATTGACCGCGCTTAGCGCAGCCCGGATTGCGCTGTCAGCGCAACGTTGACAGCTTTTGCAATAACTCTGCCCGTGTCGTGCGGCACAAATTCCCGCCCGTGAAAAAGGGGTCTTCGGTAACTTCCTGCCGCGCGTAGGCGGGCGGTTCGATGCGCAATAGATCGGGCAGGCTGGCGGCTTCTGTCTCACAGAGCACCAAGCCTGCCAACTCGCCCTCGAACACATCTATCGAAAACACCTGGCCCAAGTGGTGATGATAATAACGCGTCTTCCTGAGCCACTCTCCCGCGATGCTGTCGAAGAGCTTGTACTCGTCCGGCGAGAGCAGCAGGCGGCCAATCGTTTGAAAATACGGCGAGTCCGACGCGAACTTCTTAGTCAACTTAATGACTTGGCGCCCGGTGTCTGAGTCCGTCAGCACTCTCAGCCGCAGTCTTGAGTTGTGCAGGTATCTGTCCTCAAGCGTCTTTGAATATGGCTCAACGAGGCTTCGCCAATCAGCCTGCGGCGAAACAAAGAACCTGCGTTCATATTCGACGCGTGTGTATTTGGTTTCTAAGGTATCCATCAGCCTACCTTTCCCTGTCTGGCATTCCCTGTCCGGTATTCCCTGTCTGGCATTATTAGACGATTGAGCCAGCATGGCGCGTGCTGCGTTTGGCCGGAAACAATAGGCCAGTCCCAGGCAGGTCACAAGCCCGGCTCTGGCGCTGCAATTTTTTTCTTTCGGCCATCAATCCAAATTTTTCGATCACTCCGTAACAGCCAATGAAAACCACAGACGGCGCGTGCAGAAGCGACGCGCGATCCAGCAACAACGAGGACGCCTGGGGCAAGCGGAACCGGTTTCGCGGTTCGCGCTTTGCCTGTCTGTCGGCCTCTATTTTTTTGGCGAACAACATTTGCCAACAACAATTGTTTGACTAGAGAGGGAAATCAATGAAAAACGCGATCTTAAAGCGCACACTGTCCGCCAGTTTCGCGGCCCTGTTGACGCTGCTGCTCTTCGTTTTTGCCGCCAGCACAACCAGCTTCAATCCCGCGACGCACGCGCAGGAGTTGCAGGACAAGCAGGACAAAGAAGCGAAGGCCAATGCGAATGACGCCTTTGACCGCGCCAAAAAACCCGAATGCATTCAGGGCGCGCTGGCGGGCCGCTTCAGTTACATCTTTGATGGTTCCATCGTCAACGTCGGCGTAACCAAGGCGGTTGGCGTACTGACGGTCGGTGCGGACGGCACGCTGAGCTTTCAGGATACGCAAAGCATCGGCGGCCAGATCCTTCGCCGCACCTTCACCGGAACGTATCAACTCAAGCCCGATTGCACCGCGACGGCGCAATTCAGCACCGGCACCTCGGCAGATTTGGTGGTGGACAACGACGGCAACGGCCTGAAGATCATCATCACCACGCCCGGCGTCATCATCACCGGTATCGGCCAGCGCATTTTCAACCTGTAACTCTCTTCCCACGAAGGCACACGAAGAGGCGCGAAGTAAGGCCAGTATCTTCGTGTTCGCTTCGTGTGCCTTCGCGGGAAAGCCCCGTAATCGCTATGAACTATTCGTACCAGCAACGCGGCGCTTTGCGCGAAGTCGTGCTGCAAGGTCAGCTCGACACCAGCGTCCCGCGCAGCTTTGAGAGCGAATTGCTCGGCTTCATCGCCAGCGGTGAACGGCAACTGGTCTTCGATTTCGCACAGGTGGATTACCTGACCAGTTCGGGCATTCGCATCCTGCTGCACGTGTTCAAAACGATGACGGCGGTGAATGGGCGCATCGTCTTCCATTCGCTCAATCCGCGCGTCAAACACGTGTTTGAGATTGCCGGACTGACGCAAGTCTTCCGCATCTACGACACGCCGGGCGAAGCGCTGCAAGGTTTGGCGCTGACTGGAATGCTGCCGCCACAAGCGCTGCTCAACGCCGACCCGGCCTGAATACAAGGTGGCACGGAGACACAGAGGAAGAGACTAGGAAGAGGCAGAGAAAGAAACTAAGTGAGAAGGAAAAAACGAACCTAAGCATGGGAGACGAAAAGGAGGGGCGTGCAACATCTCCATCAACAACGCTCTTTCTCTGTGTCTCTGTGCCTCTGTGGCAAACCAATTCACCATCGCTATGACGACCGACGATCCCCGTTTGACCAAAACCATCCCCCCCACGCCGCCGCCCTTGGTGAAGCCCAAGCGCAAGCCCAAACCGCCACGCCCCAAAGTCGGCGTCGTGCTGGGCAGCGGCGGGATGAAAGCCTTCGCGGCCATTCCGCTGTTTGAATTTCTGGATCAGGCCGGCATCGCCGTGGATTTGCTGGTCGGTTGCAGCGGCGGCGCGATCATGTGCGCGGCCATCGGTTCAGGCCTGACGCCCGCCGGCATTCGCCAGATCGCGCCCGACATTTTGAACTCGAAGATTTTCGGCAACTTCGATTACCGCTCGCTGCTGAGCATCCTCAACGCGCGCTTCGGCAAGTTCACCAAGACATCGAGCATCATCAAACCCGATAAGATGCGCGAGATTTACCGCTACCTCTGGGGCGACAAGCAGCTTGAAAACCTGCGCCCACGCACGCTCATTCAAACCACCGACATGCTCACCGGCGAAGGCGTCGTGCTCACGCGCGGTTCCGTCGTGGACGCCGTTTACGCCTCCGGCGCGTTCTTCCCCGTGCTGCCGCCGCAACAGCTCGAAGGGCGCTGGCTGAGCGATGGCGCATACAGCGCGCCCGTGCCCGTCATCGAAGCCGTCAAACGCAACATGGACGTCATCATCGCGATGGATTTCGCCGAACGCTCGACGGTCGAACCCGAAGGCTTTTTCGATTGCTTCTATCGTTACATTGACACGCAGATGACCACGCTCAAACGCAGCCAGATGTTTCTATCCATCGAACTGCACCACCACGAAATCATCAACATCGAAGTCAATTTCGACCAGCCGATCAGCTTCCGCGCCACCAACGCGCTCGAAGCCGTGCTCGCCAAAGGCGCAGAGGCCGTCGCGCATAACAAAGAAGCGATCCTGTCAGCGATTCGCAGCTTTGCAGAGACGAGGAGGGAGGAATGATGCGTTTAGAGAAAAGCGTAGGGGCAGACCTGTGTGTCTGCCCCGGTGGCCTCAGACCTATTGGCGATGACAAACCTGTTGATGGTCTCAAACTCTTCGTAGGCGTCAAACTCGACCGGGGCAGACACACAGGTCTGCCCCTACGTTGGCTGGCGCTGGCGCTCTTGTTACTCGCCACGTCTACTTTCGCCCAAGACGCGCTCACGCTCGACCAGGCAACCACGCAAGCACTACAACACAACCGCCTCATCAAAAACGACGAGCTTGAAATCGCCAAAGCCGTCGAACGCATCGAGATTGCCCGCACGCGCCGCCTGCCCGAATTCGAAATCAGCGCGCTCGGCCTGCAACCCTTCGCACCGATTGATTTCCGGTTTGGTCGCGGCAGTCTTGGCCTGTTGCCCGGTGGCACGGCTTTCCCCACACGCGACACGACAGTCGGCAGCGGCTTTCGGCCCACGGCCTTTATCACCGCGCGCGCCTCGCAACCCATCACGCAATTGCGCCGCATCAACCTGGGCATCGAACTCGAAACGCTCAATCAACGCCTGGCCGAAACCAAGCTCGAAGCCCAGCGCCGCAACGTCACCAACCAGGTCAAACGCGCTTATTACGCCGTGCTGCAAACGCAAAGCGCGCTGGCCGCCTTGGAAGAATCGTTGAAGCTGCACCGCGAACTCGACCGCGTCGTGGGCGAATACGTCGTGCAAAAAGTCGTACTTGCCGCCGATGGTTTAGACGTGAAAACGCAACTCGCCAACGACGAATACGAAACGCTGCGCTTGCGCAACACGCTGGCCGCACAAAAGGAACAACTCAATCAATTGCGCGGCAGCGAGTTGCTCGCCGAGTTTGAAGTCGCGCCCGCCGCCGAACTAACGCTGGCTGAATTCGATCTGAAAGCTGCGCAAACACGCGCGCTCGAACATCGCGCCGAATTGCAGGAAGCGCGTTTGAAACAGCAACAAGCCGCCGTCGCGCGCCGTTTGAAACAGGCCGAAGACTTACCCGAAGTCAGTTTGACGGCGGGCACCTTCGCCCCGCTCGGTTTGGAATTCGTCCCGCGCACCATCACCGGCATCGGCGTGTCGCTGAAATGGGAACCCTTTGATTGGGGCCGCCGCAAACGCGAACTCGCGCTGGCCAGCCGCACCATCGAACAAACCGCCAACCTGACGCGCGAAGCCGAAACGCAAATCCTGCTTGATGTGAATACGCGCTTCCGCAAGCTGACCGAAGCGCGCGCCTTGTTGCGCGTCGCGCAAGCCGCGCAAACGGCAACGATTGAAAAGCTGCGCGTGGCGACGAACAAGTTCAAACAGGAAAGCGCGCTGTTCCGCGACGTGCTGCAAACCCAAGCCGCCGTCGCCGACGCGAATCATCAATACCAACAGGCGCTGCTGGCGTTTTTGACCGCGCGCGCCGACTTTGAAAAAGCTTTGGGAGAACCCTAAAGAACCCTCCCACGAAGGCACACGAATAAGCACGAAGAACGACCCAAGACTCTTTGTGTTCCTTCGTGTGTCTTCGTGGGAGAGGTTTTGGGAGAAGCAAAATGCGATTCCAATTTGTCATACTCTTGCTGCTCACTGCCGCCAATACGGCTTGCAACAAAGCCACCGCCTACGAAAAACCGCTCACGCCCGTGCGTGTGACCGGCGCGCAAAAGTTTCAGCCCAGCGGCAGCGCAGGCGAGGGCACGCGCTATTCCGCGACGATTCGCCCGGCGGCGCAGCTTGATCTGGCGTTCAAAACCGGCGGTTATTTGCGCGAGTTACTGCAAGTGCGCGGCGCCGATGGCCGTCAGCGCAGCGTGCAGGAAGGCGATTGGGTCGCCAAAGGCGTCGTGCTCGCCCGTTTGCGCGAAGACGAATTCGCCAACAAAATCAAAGCCGCCGAGTCCCAAGTCGCCGAAGCCAGCGCCACGCTCAACACCGCGCAGGCCCAACTCAACGAAGCCGAAGCCGCGCTCAGACAAACGCAACGCGATCTCGACCGCGCGACCGCGCTGCTCGAAGCCAACAGCCTGACGCGCCCCGAATTCGACGCGGCCAAGACGCGCCACGAAACCGCCCAGGCCAAAGTCGAGGCCGCGCGCGCCCAAACCCAAGTCATCAACGCCCGCATCAACAGCGCCAAAACCGTGCTGGCCGAAGCGCAACTCGCCAAGAACGACGCGGTGATTCGCACGCCCTTTGATTGCTTCGTGCTCAAACGCAATGCCGAAGCGGGCGCGCTCATCGCCCCTGGCGCGCCACTCATCACGCTCACCGAATCGGCCTCGGTCAAAGCCGTCTTCGGCGTGCCCGATGTGACCGTCGCCAAACTCAAACAAGGCACCGCGCTGACGCTGACGACCGAAGCCTTGCCCGGCCACGAATTTCGCGGTTGGATCACGCGCATCGCCGCCGCCGCCGATGCGCGCACGCGCGTGTTCGAGGTCGAATTGACGATCCCGCGCCCGCCCTCGCAACTGCGCGCTGGCATGATCGCGTCTTTGTTAGTGCCGGACACTCAGGCTGAAACACAGCCCGCCGTCACGATCGTCCCGCTCAACGCCATCGTCAGCGATCCGAGCAAACCGGGCAGCTACACCGTCGTCGTCGTGACGCCGCGCGACGGCAAAAGCATCGCGCATCGCCGCGTGGTCAAACTCGGCGAGGCCTATGGCAATCTCGTCGCCGTCACCGAAGGCATCCAACCCGGCGATCAAGTCGTCATCGTCGGCGCCACGCTGATCAAAGAAGGCGAGCAAGTGAAAGTGACGGAATAGCCGAGTTCGGAACAATGGCTGAAAGGTACGCACTGGCGCGCGGGTGTTCAGAGTTCCGCCTTTAGGCGGCGGCGGCGCGTAGCGCCGAAAACGCGCCTGCGGCACGCCGCCGCCTAAAGGCGGAACTCTGAACGCCCGCTGCCGCGCGGTTCGGTTGAATTTGAGTGGTTCGCGCTTTCAGGATTTGGAGCAAGATTCATGCAACCCAACAACGATCTGCAAAACACGCGCAACACCGCGCGCTTCTTTACCGAGCAGCGCCAACTCGCTTGGGTCTTCCTCGTGCTCACGCTGGTCTGGGGCGTGTACAGCTACTCGGCAATGCCGAAGCGCAAAGACCCGGAGTTTCAAATCAACGTCGCCGTCGCCATTTGCCCCTGGCCGGGCGCGGGCGCAGAGAAGATCGAACAGCAAGTCACGCGCAAGCTCGAAGAGAAGCTCGCGCAGAACGCGCGCGTCGAAAAGGTCGAATCCATCTCGCGCAATGGTGTCGCGGTCGTTTACGTCACGCTGCTCGAAGGCCTCAAAGACATCGGCAAAGAATTTGACGACCTCAATTTGAAACTCAACAGCATCCGCGACCTGCCGCCGGGCGCGGGGCCGATTGAATTCCAAAAGGATTTCGGCGACACCGCCGCGTTGATGCTGACCGTCGCCAGCCCGCGCGCCGACCGCGTGTTGCTGACACAACGCGCGCAAGCCGTGCGCGCCGCTATCGAACGCGCACGCCCGAAAGCCGGCGACCGCGCCGCGCTGGTCATCGGTTTGCCAACGACGATTCCGCCGCGCCGTGTGCAAGCGGCGCAAGATGAACTGGCGCGCTTCCTCAAAGAATCCGGCGTGGCCGACAACGTGCGCGGCTTTAATGGCTCAGGCTTTATCGGCGCAGACTTCGATGGTTTTCATGACGACGAAGAGTTGCTCGAGCAGACCGGCAAGTTCCTGCGCGAGAGCTTGCCCATCGCTGGCTTTCAACCTGAAGTCTGGCAACCCGTCATCATTCGCGATTGGCGTGATGTGAAAGACATCGAAGCGAAATTGCAGCAAGGCGCGGCGGATAAATACAGCTACCGCGAACTGGACGATTACACCGACCTGATCGCGCGCACGCTGCAAGCCATCCCGCTGGTCTCGAAAGTGCGCCGCGCGGGCACGCTGAAAGAGCGCGTCTTTCTTGACTATTCGCAAGACCGCCTCGCCGCTTACGGCATTCAGACCAACGTGCTGCAACAACTGCTGGGCGCACGCAACATCACGACCTCCGGCGGCGTGCTCGAAATCGGCGACAAAAACTTAGGGATCAAACCTTCGGGCGAATTCAAAAGCGAACAGGAAATCGGCAACACGATCATCACCGCCACGGCGGAAGGCGCGCCCGTTTACGCGCGCGACCTGTTTGAAATCACGCGCGGTTACGAAGACCCGCCGCGCTATCTGAACTACTACACGGCGCGCGATGCCAGCAGCGGCCAATGGCAACGCACGCGCGCCATCACGCTGGCCGTTTCGATGCGCAAGGGCGAACAGATTGCCGCATTCGGTCAGGCCATTGATGAAACGCTGGCGACGCTGCAACTACGCTTGCCCGGCGATCTGGTGCTGGCGCGCACTTCCGACCAGCCCTTGCAGGTGAAAGAAAACGTCGGCCTCTTTACGCGCAGCCTCTGGGAAGCGGTCGTGCTGGTGGTGATGATCTGCCTGATCGGCTTCCGCGAATGGCGTTCGGCGGCGTTGGTGGCGGCCTCGATTCCGCTGACGCTGGCAATGACGTTTGGGATGATGCGGCTGCTGGGCTTGGACATTCAGCAAGTCTCGGTCGCCTCGCTCATCATCGCGCTGGGCTTGCTGGTGGATGATCCCGTCGTGGCGAACGATGCGATCAAACGCGAATTGGCAACAGGCACGCCGTCGCGCATCGCCGCCTGGCTGGGGCCAACCAAACTGGCGAAGGCGATCTTCTACGCGACGATCACCAACATCGTCGCCTACCTGCCCTTGCTGTTGGTCGAAGGGTTGCTGGGCGAATTCATTTACAGCTTGCCCGTCGTCATTGCCTGTTCGCTGGTCGCCTCGCGCATCGTCTCGATGACCTTTGTGCCGCTGCTCGCGTTTTACTTATTGAAACCGAGCACGAAACCCGAACGCAGTTTGGCCGAACAGAAACAGCGTGGCTTCACTGGCCTCTATTACCGCGTCGGCCTCTGGTCGCTCGAACATCGCTGGCTGGTGCTCGGCCTCTCGTTCGCGTTCCTGCTGTCTGGCGGCGTGCTCTTCAAACAACTGCGGCTGGATTTCTTCCCGAAGGATTTGTCGTATCTGTCGTACCTAGACGTGTACCTGCCCGAAGACGCGCCGCTGGCCTCGACCGACCGTATCGCCGCACGCGCCGAAGCGATCATTCGCCAAACGGCAGAGCAGTTCGGCAAAGACAATCCCGACAAAAACAAACAACCACGCGACGTGCTGGAATCGCTGACGACCTTTGTGGGCGGGGGCGGGCCGCGTTTCTGGTACTCGGTCGCGCCCGAACAGCCGCAACTCAACTACTCGCAAATCATCATCCAGGCCAAAGACAAGCGCGACACGGCGCGGCTGGTCGCCCCGCTGCAACGGGCGCTCGCGGCAAACATCCCCGGCGCGCGCATTGACGTGCGCCAACTCGAAATCGGGCGCTCCATCGCGCAACCCGTTCAGGTGCGCATCTCCGGCGAAGACATCCCAACGCTGCGCGCCTACGCCGAACAGGTCAAAGACATCTTCCGCGCCATCCCCAGCGCCGACCGCGTGCGCGACGATTGGGGCGCCGAAAGCTTCGTCGCCGATTTGCAGGTGGATGCCGACAAGGCCAACCTCGCCAACGTCACCAACCTGGATGTCGCCGTCTCTTCGGCAGGCGGCATCAACGGCCTGCAAGTCACGTCATTGCGCGAAGGCGAACAGACGATCCCGGTGGTCGCGCGTTTGCGCACCGACGAACGCGCGCGGCTGTCCGACCTGCAAAACCTCTATGTTTATTCGATGATGAGCGCGAACCGCGTGCCGTTGCGGCAAATTTCCAAGCTGGCTTACAAACTCGAAACGGCCAAGCTGATCCGCCGCAATCAATTCCGCACGATCACCGTCGCCTGCCTGCCCGTGCCCGGCGCGCTGCCCGGCGAAATCAACAAGGCCGCGCAGGAAAAGCTCGACGAATTCGCGCGCAACTTGCCGCCCGGTTACAAGCTGGAAATCGGCGGCGTGCAGGAACAGCGCGTCAAAGGCTTCAAATCGCTGGGCACGGTGATGGGCATTTCGGTGCTGGCGATCTTTCTGGCGCTGACGGTGCAATTCAAAAACGCAATCAAACCGCTGCTGGTCTTTTCGGCGATTCCGTTCGGTCTGGTTGGCGCACTGGGCGCGCTGGTCGTGATGCGCACGCCGTTCGGTTTCATGGCGTTTTTAGGCATCGCCTCGCTCATCGGCGTCATCGTCTCGCACGTCATCGTCCTCTTCGATTTTGTCGAAGAGCGGCGCGAAGAAGGCGAACCGTTGCGCGAGGCCTTGCTAGACGCAGGCATCGCGCGTTTGCGCCCGGTCTTCATCACGGTCGGCGCGACGGTCTTCGGCCTGTTCCCGCTGGCGTTGAATGGCGGGCCGCTGTGGGAAGGCCTGTGTTATGCGCAAATCGGCGGGCTGATTCTGGCGAATTATGTGACGAAGCTTTTGGTGCCGGCCCTGTATGCGATTTTTGTGTTGGATTTGAAGTTGATTCGGTGGGAGGAGCCGAAGGGCAGGAAAGAGGTTGGGGAAGTGATTGGCGTGCACGCGGTGCAGCCATAGTCGCCGTTATATTATTAGTTTGGCCGGTGCCCAACGATAATCCTTATGGTGTTATCAGGCATTCCAGCGTCCAAACTTCCGGGGGATTCGACGCCTAATGCTGTTAGTTCTTCTTGTAACGCCGCTCCAGCCTTTGGTGCGCTTGCTTGGTCTCTTGCTATGATGAGCACTCCTATTGGACTACTCCCTCCAGGTATGAACTGCCCGAAAGATTTTTGCGTCCATCCTACTTCTTCAAGAAGACTTTTTATTTGAAGTGCAAAACTATTGGCTTCCTTATCGCCTTGTACAGCAGACAAGTGGAAGTTAATTGGTGGCCATTGCCTCAATCGTTGAAGTAATCTTTGTCTTTGTGTGGGTGTAAAACTTCGTGCCGGTGGCGTCTGATTGATCGTCACATTGTCGCCAGTGTTTTGAACCGACCCAGGCGAGCTGATAATTGGGGAGTTCGTTATGCTTTTAGACGTTGGTGGTGGAGTGGGCGTACTTTTCGATTCATCAAGCAGTCGCTTTATTCCACGCGGAATTAACCTTGCAGAAGGCGTTTGTTTCAGTAACGGCGCTGGCGTTTCTGTCGGAATCGAAAGCGGGGAATTTACAGGAATGGGTGAGGCTTTTGATTCTTCCTTTCTTGACGATCTCTCTGTTCCCAAGACCGCCCAAACAAGAAGACCAAGACCTACGAGCAGGAGAACAAAAATCGAAACTCTTACTCGCACCCCATCTTTTCTGAAAAAGATGATGCCAATTACTGCAATCACTAAAATAGTTAGTGCGACAATCCCAAGTGGACTTTGCGAGGCTGCTTGGATGATTTTATCGGCGTATTTGAAGAATCCTTCCATTGCGTTCCGTTGTGTAAAGTATCAGGCCCCGGTTTACGGCAATTATAATGCGGCTACGCTCCCCTCACGCATCAGCTTCCGCAATGCTTCATTCACCGCTTCCGCCGTTGGGAACGCCTCGGCAACGTCAGGGGCCAACCTAATCAGCTTGCCAGCCAACATCCCGCGATACTCACGGCCTGCGGCTTTGGCGCGCCGGTGCAACTCGGCGAAATCGTATTCCGGCGCGATGTCATCAACCGGGTAATCTTCGTCTTCAATCAAGCGGACGGTAGGTTTCATAAGGCCTTCTTTCTTTCGGTGTCGCTGCTCTGGCGGTGATGATGCGGATGGTGTCGCCGCGTTCAGTGAAGGTGACGACTAACAAGCGACCTTGCTTTGACGTGCCCACCGCCGTGTAGCGCGCCTCACCGATGGAATGCGCCAAGTCCGGCACGATGTCTAAATAATCATCTTCAAAAACCGTCTGCACTTCTTCAAACGTAATGCCGCGTTCAGCCAGAACGCGCGCGGCCTTGGACGGTTCCCAGAAGAAGTTATCGCTCATAACGGACTCCCATCGCAAATTAGCATGGACTTGAAAAGCTGTCACCTGAGCAATTGCCTGTTTGCCATCTTGTTGCTTGACGCTGGGTAATAGAAGCTGGCAAAGTGCGGCGCGAGTTCGTTTCCTGAGCAATGCAATGAAAGCAACTTCGACCAAACAGATTCAACAATTTTGCGATCAGATCGCGCGCGAGTTTCAGCCGGAGCGCATCATTCTGTTCGGCTCACACGCTTACGGTCGCCCGCATAAGTTTTCAGATGTAGATTTATTGGTGGTGATGCAGTTTGAGGGTAGCCCGCTGCAACAAGCCGCCCGCATCTTGACCAAGCTCGAACCGGCAATGTCGGTGGATTTGCTGGTGCGCACGCCCGAACAGGTGCGGCAACGGCTGGCGATGCAGGACAATTTTATGCGGGAGATCATCGAGCGCGGAAAGGTGGCCTATGAAGCCCAGCACGCAGGAATGGATTGAGAAGGCCGAAGGCGATTTCATCGCGGCCGTGACGCTCTTACGGACGCGCAAGCAGACGAACTACGACACGGTTTGCTACCACACCCAACAATGCGCGGAAAAGTATCTGAAAGCGCGCCTTGAAGAAGCTGGTCAGCCGATCCCACGAACGCACAATCTTTATGCGCTCCTAACGCTGGTCAAAGCCTTCGAGCCAAGCTGGCAGGCGCTGGCAACCGATCTAAACGTCCTGAATTCCTTCGCCGTCGTGTTTCGCTATCCCGGCGCGACCGCAACGAAAATTGACGCGCTAGACGCGCTCAGACGCTGCCGCAGTATTCGCCGCCTTATTCGTAGTTCGTTTGGCTTGCCAGTGTGAATCGCGCCGGCGCAGCTTACCATACCCCATTCAACGGCAGACCCAACTAAACCAGCGCAAATGCTACTCACAAGCTGCGGCCTCAGCCTATGCGCCAGACTTGACCATTCCCCCATTCACAGCCCATCATCCCGCCATCTTCATCACCAAGGAGCAAACATGAAAACTTCACCGGTAACGCCCGCCGATTTGCGCGGCGTGTTTCCCGTTCCACCGTTGGCGCGCGCCAAAACTGCGCAGCGCCCGCTCGATTTCGCCGAGAATGAAAAGATCGTGCGGCACATCGCCAAGGGTGGGCTGACGCGGTTCCTGTATGGCGGCAATGCCTTCCTCTATCACATCACGCTGGCCGAATACACGCAGTTGCTGGAGTGGATGGCGAGCTTTAGCGAAGACTGGTGGATGATCCCCAGTCTGGGGCCTTCGTATGGGCGGGCGATGGATCAGGCGGCGCTGTTGCGCAACCATAGCTTTCCTTGCGCGATGATGCTGCCGTGCGCCGATCCGCGTGATGCAGCGGGGCTTGAACGCGGTTTGCGCGAGATCACCGACGCCGCCGGGATGCCGTTGATCCTGTACTTGAAAGAAGAAAACAACTTTGGCGCGAACAAGGAAGCGGGCTTGGACGTCGTGGCTAAGCTGGTGGATGAAGGGTTGTGTTGCTGGATCAAATACGCCGTTGTGCGCCAAGACCCGACAGAGGATGCCTATCTGGATGCGCTGTTGCGCCGCGTAGACCGCGCGCGCATCGTCAGCGGCATCGGCGAACGCCCGGCCATCGTGCATACGCGCGATTTCGGCTTGCCGGGTTTTACGACTGGGTCGGGTTGCGTGGCGCCGCGTTTGACCCAAAAGTTATTCGAAGCCTGTGCGCACAATGATTGGGAAACGGCAGAAAGCATTCGCGCCCAGTTCATCGCGCACGAAGATTTGCGTGATGCCTGGGGGCCAGCCAAAGTGTTGCACAGTTCGATGGCATTGACCGGGATTGCGGCAAGCGGGCCGGTGCCGCCGTTCATTTCGCCGCTGTCAGCCGCGCAAGATAAAGAGCTTGTGCCAGTCGCGCGGGCGTTGCACAAGGCGAATGGTTGAGGCCGCCCGTATTCAGCCACTTCATTTACTTTCGGTCAGCAACACCAGGTCTGTCGTCACGCGGCCGCTGGTGTAGGCGAGTAGGCGGCCATCCCGTGAAAGTGTCACGGTGAAGAAAGCTTCGTCGGCGTTTTCGAGCAGGGTCTTGGGCGGGCCACCGGCGAGGGGTTGTTGCTTGATCTGATGGCTGCCCGTTTGGGCGTCAATGTAAATAAAGGCCGTGGCATCGGGCGTCCAGACCAGCCCGCCGTTGCCTGGGGTTAGTTTGAAAAAGTTTTGCTGATGGCCATCGGCAAAAGCCACGATGGCGACGCCGTGCGCTTTGGTTGCGGGGTCGTCCAATTCGCAAGCGAGCCATTGGCCGTTGGGCGCGAGGGCGGCATTACTGGCCGCAAAGTCGAAGAGCCGTTCCGGCGTCCCGCCTTGCAAGGGTACTTTCCATAACTGCCGCTGATTCGCGGCGCCTTCCGATTCGTTTTCATAAATCACCCAGCGCCCGTCCGGCGTGCATTGCGGACGCTCGCCACCGTTGGTGGAAAGTTGGACGAGGTTGCCGCCATCCGGTTCCATCCGCCAAATTTCGTGGCGGCCTGAACGGCGCGAAGAGAAAAGAATGAAGCTGCCATCCGGCGTCAGCGCGGGGTCGGTGTTGGCTTTGGCGTCGGTCGTCAACTGGCGCGAGGCGCTGCCGTCTGCCGCCGTCAGCCATAGATCGAGCAGACTGTCGTGCACCAGCTTGCCGTCCGGCGTCCAGGTCAAGCGGTCATAGCTGCCCTGCCCCGGCGTCAGTTGCCGCGCGCGGTGCAAATCGTCGAAGGGCGCGACCCACATACGGCTGGGGCGTTCGGTTTGACCCAGCAACACGGCGTGACCGTCCGCCGTCACCACCGGGCTGGCGTAATTATTGCTGTCGTGCGTGAGCTGGCGCTTTGTGCCGTCGGGATAAGCGAAGTAAAAAAGCTGAAAGCGTCCGGTCATTTCATCCAGCGCATTGGCGAGCAAGCCGCGCCCATCCGGCAGCCAGGACAAGTAAGCAATCCATTGCGGCTGGGGCGCGACGATCATGCGTTCAGCGCCGCCCTGCGCGGGCCTTTCCGCCAGGTAGTAATAATTGCCGCGCGGCTGGCCGTCGTCGCGCAAGGAATAGGCGATGCGCGCGCCATCGGGCGACCAGGCGTAGCCCCAGACAGTTTGTTGCGGCGTGAAGGTCGCAAACGTCCGCTGATTCGACCCGTCGGCATTGGCGATCAGCAACGCGCTGCCCGCTGGCAAGTTGCGTCTGAAAATCACCGCGCGGCCATCAGGCGAAAACGAACTGTTGCGCAAACCATTCAAATCGGTCAGCAGCTTATGCGGTTCGCCGCCCAGCAAGGCCACGCGATAAAGCACATTGCGCGCGGACTGTTCGGCTTCGGGCACGGTGTAGTAGAGAAAGTTGCTGTCGGGCGAAAAGGCTACGCTGCGGGGCGCGGCGCTCAACGCGACCAGCGGCAACGGCGTGCCGCCCGCAATCATCTGGCGCACGCGTAAGGTGCGGCCTCCGTTGGCGTCTTCTTCGACCAGGGCCAGATATTTGCCGTCGGGCGAAATGGTTCCGACCAGGACATTGCCCGTGCCGGTCAGGCGCGCCGCCGCGAATTTCTCAAACGGCGTCTTGGCAGCCTTGCCATAACCCAGCCATTGCGCGACGCCGAAACCCGCCGCCACCAGCAGCACGAATAAAACCAAGCCCAGCAGCGGCGTGCCGAATTTGTGTTGCCGCAATTCGCCCAGCAACAGCCTCGTGCTCGACGTGTGTTGCGGTGAGGTCTGCACTGCTTGTTTGTCGGCGGTGCGACGCGGTTGTCCCGTGGCCGCGCTGTTGACGGCGGCGGTGTCCAGCCATTGCTTCACGCGTTTCAATTCAGCTTGCAACTCGGCGGCGCTGGCGAAACGTTGCGCGCGATCTTTGGCCAGTGTGCGCTTGAGCAGCGGTTGCAATTCGGCAGGCGCGCCCTCCGGCGTCGCAAAGGGCGCATTGAGTTGCTGCAAGGTCAACGGCGGCGGTTCGTGTTCGAGCAGGGCCGCGATGATTTCCGCCCGTGAGTTGCGCGCGAAGGGATGTTGCCCGGTGAGCAGTTCATACAGCACCACGCCCAGGCTGAAAATATCCGTGCGCGCGTCCACCGGTTGGCCTTTGGTCTGCTCCGGCGACATATAGCTGATCGTGCCGAGCACAACGCCGCTCTGCGTTTTGAACAGCGTTTCAACGTCCGACGCCTGCGTTTCGGCGCGCGTCTTCGCATCCGGTTGGGCATCCGGTTGGGCATCCGGTTGGGCATCCGGTTGGGCATCCGGCCCGGCCACTGGTTTCAGCGACGGCGCTGAAGCATCACGCTGCGTCAGTTTCGCCAGACCGAAGTCGAGCACCTTGACGTAACCGTCCGGGCGCAGCATCACGTTTTCCGGTTTGATGTCGCGGTGAATAATGCCCGCCGCATGCGCGGTGGCCAGCGCGCCGCTGATTTGCGCGACGACGTCCAGCGCGCGGCTGAGCGTCATTTGCGGGTCGCCGATGCAGGCGCGCAAGGTCTGGCCTTCGACATATTCGGCGGCGATGTAATACTGCTCGCCCTGTTGGCCGAAATCGTAAATCGTCAGAATGTTCGGATGATTGAGCGCCGAGGCCGCGCGCGCTTCGCGTTGAAAGCGCGCCACGCGGTCGGGCACGTCGGTCAGTTCCGCCGGTAACAGCTTGAGCGCGACCTGCCGCCCCAGCCGCGTGTCTTCGGCCAGAAAGACCTGCCCCATCCCGCCGCGCCCCAACTCGCGCAACAAACGATACGAACCGATGCGCTGGCCCGGCCCGGCGGCATCGGCAGGCGCGAAGAACTTTTGCGCGAGCGCTTGGGCCGGTTGATCGAGCAACAATTCCGGCTGCCCATCGGCGGCCAGCATCGCCTGCGCCTGTTCCATCAAATCGGCATCGCCCGCGCAGGCTTCTGCCAGAAAGGCCGAACGTGCTGACACGGGCAGTTCCAGCGCCTGCTCAAAGATGCGATTGAGTTGTTGCCAGCGTGCGGCGTTCATAGCGATGCGGTTCCGGGAGCGGTAGCGACCGGGTTGTTCGACAAGCTGCCAGCTTGTCGAGGCATAGCCATTGCGCCACTGGGCTAGCCGCCAAAACTTCGACAAGCTGGCAGCTTGTCGAACAGACAAGCGACCGGTTGAAATGGGGTCAGACGCCTTCGAGTATCAGCTAACCCGGTCGCTACCGCTCGCGGAACTGTAACTCTCAGGATTTGCGTAATTGTGTTTGCAGCCAGGCCCGCGCCGCCCGCCATTCGCGTTCGACGGTGGCGGTCGAGATGTTGAGCGCCGTGGCGGTCTCTTCGATGGTCAAGCCGCCGAAGAAGCGCAATTCGACCACGCTGCTTTTCTGCGCATCGAAGGCGGCCAAGGCTTGCAGCGCGTCATTGAGCGCCAGCACCTCGGCGGCTTGCGTTTCAGCCATCGCGTCCGCCGCCGTCAACGAAAGGCGCGCTTGCCCGCCGCCGCGTTTCTGCCGCCGCCGCGTTTCGGCGTAATGCACCAAAATCTGGCGCATCAGCCGCGCCGCGATGCCGAAAAAGTGCGCGCGGTTTTGCCAGGTGACGGGGGCTTTGATCAATTCGACAAAGGCTTCGTTGATGAGCGCCGACGTTTGCAGGGTCTGCTGTTGCGGATCAGCGCGCAAACAGTGCCGCGCCACGCGCCGCAATTCATCATAAATGACCGGCACCAAGCGGTCGCGCGCCGCTTCGTCGCCCTGTCCCCAGGCGACCAGCAATTCGCTCACATTCGGCGGCGGTGTCGTTTCCATCAGCTTTTGATCCAGTGAGAGGTATTTTTGTCGGGCGCAGTGCGGGCGGCGGGATCATAGCATCGGTTCAAAAGACGACCAACTTGAAAGCGCCCCTGGGTACGCACGGCTTCCAGCGTGCGGGCTTGAAATGAGATGGATGGATGCCGGAGGAAAACCCTGCCGGAATCAATGCGTCCGCTGCCGGGACCGCACGCTGGAAGCGCTGCGTACCCAGGGGCAAAAGATTTTTCCCAACCCGTGATGGAAAGCGCGGCGGTTTGCGACATGTACTCAGTGAAGGCCCACACGCGCCGCGCCGCGCGTGCGGGCTAGCCTGGGAGCTTGGGCGTCCCCACTCCCCCTCCCAGGGCATCATTATTCAGTTTCAGGAGGAAGTTCATGTCGCATTCGCTGTTTTCTACCTTTCATTTTCGCCTTTCGCTCGGGGTGCTTTGTCTGACGTGCCTAGCCGGTCTGTTCCTGCCACCCATGCCACGTGCCCAGGCCAGCGGCAACAATCCAGTCTTTGCCCAGATCAAGAAACTAACCGCCACGGATGGCGCGCCGTCCGACGACTTTTTTGCTGTAGCAATCAGCGGCGACACAGTCATCGTCGGAGCATCAGGCAACAACAGTGGCACCGGCGCGGCTTATATCTTCGACCGCAACCAGGGCGGCCTGGACAACTGGGGCTTGGTCAAAAAACTGACCGCCAACGATGCGACGATGGGGGATGCTTTCGGCGCGGCGGTCGGCATCAGCGGCGACACGATCGTGGTTGGAGCCTATCAAAATAACAGCCACCGGGGCGCGGCCTATGTCTTTGAGCGCAACCTGGGCGGCGCGAACAACTGGGGGCAAGTTAAAAAGATCATCGCCAGCGATGCGGCTGATCCCGACTTTTTCGCCAGCGCCCTCACCATTGACGGCGACACCGTGGTGATTGGGGCTTATCACAAACAATTCTTCACCGGTGCGGCTTACATCTTTGACCGCAACCAGGGCGGCACGGGCAATTGGGGCCAAGTCAAAAAGCTGACTGCCAGCGATGCCGCCAATAACGATAGCTTCGGCTCGTCAGTCAGTATCAGCGGCGATACCGTCGCCATCGGGGCCATCGGTAAGAATGAAAATACCGGCGCGGCTTACATCTTCGGGCGCAACCAGGGTGGCGCGAACAACTGGGGGGAAAGCAAGAAATTGACCATCAGCGATGGGTTGCCACAAGACGTTTTCGGCGCTTCAATCGGCATCAGCAATGACACCGTGGTTGTCGGAGCCTCCGGCAAGAACGCCACCACGGGTGCGGCCTACGTCTTTGACCGCAATCAGGGCGGGGCGAACAACTGGGGGCAGGTGCGGATGCTGACCGCCAACGATGGAATTGCACCTGACCGATTTGGCGTCTCGGTCGGCATCGCCGGTGATACGGTCGTGGTCGGAGCAGACCAGAATTATGGGAATGCTGGCCAGACTTTTAGGGGCGCGGCCTATCTTTTTGGCCGCAACCAGGGTGGAACCGGCAATTGGGGGCAGATGCAGAAATTGACGGCGAATGATGAAGCCGATTATGACTATTTTGGACTGAGTGTCGCGCTCAGTGGTGACTCCACGAATGGCTATAAGGTCCTCGTTGGAGCATTATTCGCCAACGACCAAGCAGGTGCGGCATATCTTTTCAGCAACAGTTGCACTACGCCATCTTTAACCCCAGCCTCTTTGCCATTGGCGCAAGTCGGCACGCCTTACAGCCAAACCATCACGGCTTCGCCCGGCGGCAGTTACACCTTTGCGGTCACGGCGGGCGCACTGCCCAACGGGCTGACGTTGAATGCGGCAACCGGTCAGCTTTCCGGCACGCCGTCGCAACTTGGCTTGTTCAACTTCCGTCTCACCGCCACCAGCATCCTAGGCTGCTCGAATTCGCTCGATTACGCGCTCAACGTGGCGACCTGCACGATGATCACGGTTAACCCTGCCACGCCCACGAACGGAACGGTGGGCACAGCCTATAGCCAAACTATTTCCGCCACGCCCGCCCTGGCGTATGGCTTCAGCCTCACAAGCGGCGCGCTGCCTAACGGGTTGTCACTGGATGCCATGACGGGCGTCATCAGCGGCACGCCCACCACGGCGGGCACCTTCGCCTTCCGCATCACGGCGGGCACGGGCGGCTGTTCCGGCTATCGCGATTGCGCGGTGACGATCACGTGCCCAACGGTCACGCTCACACCCACCTTGCCCAACGCCAGCGCGGGTGTGTACTACACGCAAACCATCAGCGCCGCGCCCGGCAGCGGTTACAGCTTCAGCCTGGCTTCCGGCAGTCTGCCGAGCGGCTTGGCGCTGAATGCGCAGACCGGCGTGTTGAGCGGCTTCGCCTTCGCACCTGGCGCCTCCAACTTCACCGTCAAAGCGCAAACCGCCGTTGGTTGCGCGGGGCAACAGGTATACACCGTGACAGTCGCGTGCCCGGCGATCACGCTGGCGGCGCTGCCCACGCCCACGCTGAACACCGCGTATACCCAGAGCGTTGCCGCCGCGCCCAGCGGCGGCGCCTACACCTACAGCGCCACGGCGGGCGCGTTGCCTAACGGGTTGTCATTGAATGCGGCGACGGGTGTCGTTAGCGGCACACCAACGCTGGCTGGAACCTTCAACTTCACCCTCACCGCGACCAGCTTCGGTACTTGCGCTGGCAACCGCGCGTATAGCTTCACCATCAGCGGCAACGCCTGCCCGACGATTGCGCTGCCTGCCTTGCCGAATGGCAATCTCGGCCAGATGTACAGCAACACGGTCGCCGCCACGCCTGTGGGCGGCTACAGCTACAGCTTGAGCGGAACCTTGCCACCCGGCGTGACCTTCTACAACGCTGCTGGCTTGCTCTTCGGCTTTCCGATGGCGGCGGGCACATACAACTTCAGCATTACTGCAACAGACACAAATAACTGCGCGGCCAGCCGCAGCTACGCCGTGACAGTTGCGCCTTGAACGTCCGGTTAAAGCAGTCTGGATAAAACAACAAGGACGCGCCCGCAGGAAATTGCGGGCGCGTCCTTGTTTGGTCGAGTCATGACAACTTTGGAGCAGGCCGGCAACAGACCCCCGAACGACGAGTTAGGTAACGTGTTATGAAAGGCGACCGCCACTATCACTATCACCTAAAGAATCTTCATCCTGCGAAAATCGCCTGGATTGGAATCGCGAGTGAATTCGATCTCGACGTTAGCCTCAATCAGGCTCGTCCTGTCATGATGTAGTTGCGCCCCTTGGCAGTCTTCCACCCAGGAACCTTGCCGAGCCCGAAACGCCGATTGGCAAATGCAATGCGTCTGTAATGCTCCGTGCGGAATGCATCTTCAGAAACGCCAGCTTTAGCGGCTCGCTCGCTCCAGAATTTCTCTATGAACTGCTCATGTTCAGCATCCGATTTGAGCATGAGGAACGCCTGCTTCTCTTCGGGAGTAATCATGTAGGCAACATCCTCGCTCGCCCATCTTTCATAGGGTGACTTGAGGTCTGTACGAGATGGGCCACTGGAAGATTTAAGTGTGTGCGTCTGGGCGAGTGCAAAGCTGCACACTAATACTACAAGCCCGCTTAACAGAAATGCATTTCTCATTTTTTCTCCTCTCAAAATTGGACTGCAAGACTGATGGTAGGGCACATCTGTAAATGTGTAAAACAACAGAACGCGGGCGTTTAACCAGCAGATTACCCGCGTCGCCGCCCCTGCCTGAACGTTTGACCACAATTTTGGTGCAGATTTTTTTTGATAACTTTGCTTCTTAGCATCAGTCAAAAGCCCACTTAACCCCACCGAACTCTGACTTTGGTTGACGATTCAATGAATCTCCGGCTCCGCCGTCGCCGTGCCCGCATGCAGGAAATCGAAATCGCAACCCTGCTCCGCCTGTGTCACGTGTTCGGCAAACAGCGCGCCGTAACCGCGTTCATAGCGTTTCGGCGGCGCGACCCAAGCCGCGCGGCGTTGCGCCAACTCTTCTTCACTGACCTTCAATTCCAAGCGCCGTTCGGGCACATTCAATTCGATCAAATCGCCCTCGCGCACCAGCGCCAGCGGGCCGCCGATGAAGCTTTCGGGCGCGACGTGCAGGACGCAGGTGCCATAAGAAGTCCCGCTCATGCGCGCGTCTGAAATCCGTACCATGTCGCGCACGCCTTGTTTCAACAGCTTCTTCGGCAACGGCAACATGCCCCATTCCGGCATGCCCGCGCCGAGCGGCCCGGCGTTTTGCAACACGAGCACAGAGTTCTCATCCACGTCCAGATTCTCGTCATTCAATCGCGCGTTCATCTCGTCGTAGTCTTTGAACACCACCGCGCGCCCGGTGTGTTGCCACAATCGCTGTTCGGCGGCGGTCGGTTTGATGACCGCACCGTTGGGCGCGAGGTTGCCATACAGGATCGCCGTGCCGCCAATCGAATAGACCGGATTGTCCAACGCGCGAATCACGTCATTGTTGAAGACCTTGGCACCCTCGATATTCGCGCCCAGCGTCTGGCCGTTGACCGTGATGGCGTCCAGATGCAGCAGGCTGGTGAGTTGATTGAGCAGCGCGCGCAAACCGCCGCCGTAATAAAAGTCTTCCATCAGGTATTTGCCCGACGGCCGCAGGTTCGCAATCATCGGCACACGCTGCGAAATCTCATCGAACTTGAGTAGCGGCAGGTGCAAGCCCGCGCGTCCGGCCATCGCCACCAAGTGAATGATGGCATTGGTCGAACCGCCGATAGCCATGTCGGTAACGATGGCGTTCTCGAACGATTGCATGGTCAGCCAATCGCTCGGCTTCAAATCTTCCCAAACCATTTCGACCGCGCGGCGGCCACAGTTGGTCGCCATGCGCTGATGATTCGCATCCACCGCTGGGATTGAAGACGCGCCGGGCAGCGAGAAGCCCAGCACTTCGGCCAGCGCCGTCATCGTCGACGCCGTGCCCATCGTCATACAGACACCGGCAGAACGCGCGATGCCGTCTTCCATCGCATTCCATTCGTCCTCGCTGATGTTGCCCGCGCAACGCTCGGCCCAATACTTCCACACGTCCGAACCGCTGCCCAGAATCTGACCGTTCAAATTGCCGCGCAGCATCGGCCCGGCGGGCAGATAGATCGTCGGCAAATCCATCGAGAGCGCGCCCATAATCAAACCGGGTGTAGTCTTGTCGCAACCGCCCATCAGCACAACGCCATCAATCGGCTGGCAACGCAGCAACTCTTCGGTTTCCATCGCCAGCAGATTGCGGTACATCAGCGGCGAAGGCTTCATATACGTCTCATTGACCGGCATCGCGGGCAATTCGACGGGGAAGCCGCCGGCCTGCCAGACGCCGCGTTTGACCTCTTCGGCGCGCGTGCGGAAGTGGCTGTGACAGGTCGTCAGATCGCTCCACGTATTGACGATGGCGATGACCGGTTTGCCCGCGTGATCGGCAGCGCCGTAACCCATCTGCTTCATGCGCGAACGATGCGTGAACGAACGTAGGTCGGGTTTGCCGAACCAGCGGAAGCTGCGTAAGTCTTGCGGTGTTTTTCTAGCCTTCATAACAAAAAGTGTTGTCGGTTTTCAGCCCGCGAAGGCGGGCGGCGGAATAAAGCCCAGGGTGAAGCGCGGCTTCGTAGAAGCTGGGCGGAACCCTGGGAACGTCGGCGATGATGAGCAAAGCCCGCGCAGGCGGGCGGCAGAGCGTGCCAATAATCTATCAATGTCTGTCGCCCGCTTCGCAGGCTCAATGATTCAATTTGCTGCTTACCTGGGGTTCCGGCTTTCGCCTTCACTCAAGGCTTTATGCTGTCGCCCGCCTTCGCGGGCTGAGATCACAAACAATACCTGACTACTTCATTTTCAAAGTTTGCTTGAGCCAGGCGATCATTTTGACTTTCGTATCGGGGAATTTGGTGATGACGCCCATGCCGTGCGGCCCGCCTTGCACGGTGATCAAATCACAGCGATTGCCTGCGGCTTGCATGCGTTTTTGCATTTCGACGGATTGTTCATAGGCGACCTGCGCGTCTTCGGTGCCGTGAATCAGCAGGAACGGCGGCAGGCCTTTTTTGATGTGATTGATGGCGGAAACCTCGCGCATACGTTGGACGGCTTCGGGTGAATCGCCCGGTGGCACGCTATACACATCGCGCCAAATGCTGGCGCCGACTTTGCCTTCAGTTTCTTCCTTCGCCCGCAACTCCCAATCGTGCACGCCGTAAAACGGCACGACCGCCGCCAATTTGAGCGCGCTTTGCTGGCGCACGCCAACATACGAAACCAGCGCGCCGCCCGCCGATTCGCCCATCAGCACGACGCGGCGCAAATCCACATTGTACTCTTTGGCGTGGTCTTTGACGAACTTGATGGCGGCTTCGATGTCAGCCACCATCGCGGGGAATTTGCCTTGCGGATGGAGCCGGTAGTTGATCGTGAACCAGGCAAAGCCTGCTTGCGTCAACGGCTCGAACAGGGGCGGCACATACGTCTGTTTGTCGCCGCGCGCGAAGCCGCCACCGTGCACGATGACAACGCTGGGGAACGGCCCCGCGCCATCGGGCACGTAGGCATCAAGCGTTAAACTCACGCCGTCCGCCTTGGCGAATTCGATGTCCTTGCGCATTTCCGCTTGCGCCACCGTTGCGAGCAACAGGACGGCGAGCGCGGCGTTCAACCAAGTCTTTGTTTTCATCATTGTCTCCCGGATGGGCCTTTCGGATAGTGGTTAAGGAGAGATTACGGAACAGACGGAAATAACGGAACAGACGGAAGAAACAAAAGACGATCAGTTATGTTCCTTTCAGTCTGTTCCGTTATTTCCGTCTGTTCCGTAATCTCGTTCTTCCTTCTCAAACTAACCCACTTCCTTCTATTGGTGTTTGTGAATACGTCCTTCAAGCCTTTGCAGGCGGTTTCAACTGTGTCGCCAGCAAACCGCCCAGCAGCGCGCAGCCCGCCAAAAACAACATCGCCGCTTTGTAATTGCCGGTGTAATCCTTGAGATAGCCAACGATGTATGGCCCGACGAAGCCGCCTAGATTGCCGACCGAATTGATTAGCCCGACCGCGCCCGCCGCCGCCGAGCCGGTCAGAAACGCCGAGGGCAACGACCAGAACGCCGGATAGCCGCCCGGCGCGAGGCCCGCCAGGCAAAGCCCCAGAACGACGATACCCAGCACGTCGCCGCCCAGCACGCACAACGCCATGCCTACGCCAGTCAGCAAAGCCGGGATGGCGGTGTGCCAGCGGCGTTCGCCGGTGCGATCCGAAGAGGGGCCGACCAGCAGGATGGCGATGATGCAAAAGATATAGGGCAGTGTGGTCAGCACCGTCTGCACCAGAATAGACGTGCCTTTCATGTTCTTGGTGATCGAGGGCAGAAAGAAATTCAAACCGTAATTGCCCGTGACGACAAAAAAATACAGCACGGTCAGCAGGATGATTTGCGGGTGGCGAAAGGCCGCGCGCAAATCCGCGCCGCCCGTCGTCGTCTTCTGCGCCTTCTCGCGCGCCAGTTCGGCGACCAGCCATTGCTTTTCGTCGTCGGGCAGCCATTTCGCCTGTTCAGGCCGGTCGGTCAGATAGACGAGCGTGATGCAACCGAGCAGAATCGAAGGCAAGCCCTCAAGAATGAAAACCCAGCGCCAACCGGGCAGCCCGTACCAATGCGCGTTTTCCAAAATCGTGCGCGACAGCGGCACGCCAATCACTGTCGCCAGCGGAATGCCGATCAGAAATTTGGCCTTGGCCTTGCCGCGATCTTCATAGCGGAACCAGTGCGACAGATAGACGATCACGCCGGGAAAGAAACCCGCTTCGGCCAGGCCCAGGATGAAGCGCAGGCTGTAAAACTGATGCTCAGCGCTGACGACATTGAGTGGCCCCATGCCGACAAAGCCCATCAGCGTGGCGACCATCCCCCACGAAATCATGATGCGCGCGATCCATTTGCGCGCGCTCCAGCGTTCGACGATCAGCGTGCCGGGGATTTCGAGCAAGAAATAGCCTAGAAAGAAGATGCCCGCGCCAAACCCGATGATCGCATCAGTCAATCCCAGGTCGCCCTGCATTTGCAGCTTCGCCACACCCACATTGGTACGGTCAATGTACGCGATCAAATACAGCAACAACAGGTATGGCAACAAACGCCGCGTGACGCGTTGGCGCGTGCGTTCGGCAACCTCTGTGTCAACCCCAACAATAACGGCGGGCAAGGGGGTGGCGCTTTCCATTCAGACTCTCCAATTTGCGGCCCAAGTGATAAAGCCTGGGCACAAACAATCTGGCACTGGGTTGATGTTGAACTTCCTTGAGATGGAACTTGGATGAGGCGAGAGTGTACGCGCAAGCCGCACAACACGCCAGTGCGGCGCAGTGCGCAAGTCAGGATCAGCTTGTGTAATGTGCAATCTTCTACCGATAATCCTACTCGCTGACCTGAATAAGTGGCGCACAACATTGAAACCGTCCCGATGTTATGCAGCATAGTACGGCTGGCATACAGGTCGGTAGCTATTAAAAATAAATAGCTATTCAAGGCTGGAGTTTTAGGATTAAAGTGCTATATTCCGCTTCCCCCCTCGATTATCCCGGCATCGGTAGCAAAATGGAGCAGTCTTAATTAGGGAAAACCCCGACCCCATACTCCCTAATGGACTACACACACATACAAACTACGTTCTAAGAAACGTCACGTAATCCACGCAACTGCAACTGACCGTTTAACACGCTAATACGCGAGCGTCTGGTCGAGCAGCATTCCCCAAGGTGACGGCTCTGGAGGGTGTTTACCGGTGGGCCATGCCATCATTCCCAAGGTGGCGGGTCTGGCTGGTGTATACAATTAGGGTTGTGCCATAGGCTCGTCTAGAAGCCTCGCAGGAGGTTTTGACGATGAGATTCAATACTCTTTTACAGGAGTTAAGCCTGCGTTCTCGGCTGGCCATACAGCTTCGGCGCATTGTCAAACAAACGTTCTCTTTCCAATCGCGCTTTGCCTCGCGCTGGTTGCTGACCTCATTCTTTGCGGCGCTGGCCGCCGCAGCCCTGTTCGGTTTATTCGGTTTGATTCGCAACACACACGCTGCCTTTGCGACCACTTACTTCGTGCGCACCGACGGTAGCGATACGCTTTGCAATGGGTTGACCAATGCTTCGGCGGCGGCGGCTCCTAATTGCGCATTCCTGACAATTGGTAAAGCTGTCGCGACCTCTGCCGCGGGCGACACCATCAACGTCGGCGCGGGCACTTATGTTGAAAACCCGGCCATCAACAAAGCGCTGACGCTGCAAGGCGCGAATGCCGGTATCGCGGGCACGGGCGTGCGCGGCGCCGAATCCATCGTCCGCACCAATGGTAATCAAACCGCCGTCATCGGCGTCACCGCCGCCAATATCACCATCAACGGCTTCACCATAGACGGCGATGATCCGGGCGTCGCGGGCAGTCCGCTATTCAGCGGCGATGACTCCAATGTGCAATACGGTGTGCGGCCCACCACGGCTGCCGCCAACAACCTGACCGTCAACAACAACATCATCAAGCGCGTCTTTATCGGTTTGCGCGGCGACGTTGCCTCGCAGGGCAACGTCATCACGCGCAACCTGTTCGACAGCATCGGCAACTTCGATTTTGGTTACGCGGTTTCCATCCGCAACGACTTTTACGCCGACGTGACCAACAACAAGATGACCCGGTCGTGGACGGGCATACACATCAATAACCACAATGGCGCGGGCGGCCCGGCGAGCTTCCTGATTACAGGCAACGAGATTCACGCCTACGCGGGCGGCATCCTTTACTGGCTGCAATTCAACGGCGCAACCGGGGCGACGATCAGTGGCAATACGATTACCGCCGAACCCACCGCCATCGCCAACAATTTCGGTGTGTTGATTGTGACCAACCAGGACGCGGTCAATTCTACTTTCACCAGCAACGCCATCAGCGGGCACGATTACGGCGTAGGCTTATTCAACGTTCCCACCAGCAGCACTATCACGCTGGGCGCGACCAATTCGATCAGCGGCTCCAAACTGGCGGGCGTATTCCTAACCGACAACCTGAATTTCAATCCGGTCGGCACGACCAATTTTCTGGCGGGCGGCCCCGGCGCGGCTTCGACGGTCAACGTGACCGGCTTGTCCATCGCCGGCAACGTCAACACCGGCGTCAAGGTCGAAGGCCTGACCAATACCCAGACGCTCAATCTGAACAGCGCGAGCAGCATCAGCGGCGGCGTGACCGGATTGTTGCTGACCGGCACCAAAACCGCGCTGACCGGCAACACGCTGAACAACACGGCGTTCACAGGGCAGAGCGGCAATTACATCGCGCTGGCCAACACAGCGCTCGACAACCTGACGATCAATGCCACCGCCGTCAGCTTTGACGGATTGACGGGCGCGACGGCGACCACGACGCAGAACTTCGCCATCGAAAACAAGCTTTTTCACGCGCTCGATGACCCCTCGCTGGGGTTGATCAACTTCGCCGCGAACACGCTCTTTGCGTCTTCGACCGGCGCGAGCGGCACGACGCCGACTGCGACCAATAACGATTACACGCGCATCAACAATGCGGTGCTGGCCGCTACCAGCGGCGCGACCATCAAACTCAACGGCACGTTCAACTGGACGGAAGTCAACGCGGCGGCCAGTTGGGTCAAAGGGAGTAACGGCGTGGCAGGCGACATTGACGATTACAGCGTCTATCCGCCGGCCAATCTGAATAACGTCACTTTCACCGCGAATGCACTGGGCGATGCGACGATTCAAGGGCCGGGCGACCTGGCGGCGATTGATCTCGAAGGCGTGTTCTTCTTCGATGGGGGCGACAATCAGAACTGGACGATCTCCAACATCCGTTTCCTCGATTTCGACAACGCCATTGGCATGTTCAGCGGCGCGGGCGGTTCGGACGCCTTCAACGGCACGAAGATTCTGAACAACTACATCCGGCTGGCGACCGATCTCGACAGCAGCGTCGCGCCGAACGATGTCTCGCAGAACATCGCCATCCATCTTTCGTTCGGGACGAATCAAATGGTGTCGGGCAACACGATTGAAATACCGGGCAACGGCGTGCGCGTCAACGATGCCGCTGAGGTCGTGCTGCAATCCAACACCAGCGGCGGAAACATTTACGACGGTTTGCAGATCACCAACAACACGATTCGCGTGTTGCAGGCGCAATCGGCTCAGCCCGAAGTCGTCATCGGCATCTGGGACAATTGCCACGCCCATTCGAGCAACATCACCATCAGCGGCAACTCGTTCACCAATCTGGCGGGCGGCAACAACCCGGCCACCAATTTGCAACGCGGCTTCCGCGTCACCTCGCATTCATCGGCGACGACGACGGTCAAATACCAGAACAACACGGTCAGCGGCGCGAATATCGGCTTCCAATGGCGCTTCGGCCCCTTCACTGGCAATCAGCCGGTGCAACTCATCAGCAACACGATCACCGGCAACAACACCGGTGTTGACGTAGCCGAAGACGGCGTGGCGCTGCTCAAATTCAACCGCATCGTCGGCAATCTGGCGGCGGGCGTGTCGGGCAACTCCGTCACGCAGATTCTGGCCGAGAATAATTGGTGGGGTTGCAATTTTGGCCCCGGCGCAACCGGCGCGGGTTGCAGTGGCACGACCAACGGCGCGAGCAATGCGGGCGCGGGCGGGATTGATTTCAATCCCTGGCTGGTGCTCGGCTTGACGCCTACGCCCTCGACGGTCGCGGTTGGCGGCATGTCCGCCCTGACCGCCAGTCTGAAGAAAAACTCCGACAACGTGGATACGTCCTTGATGGGTATGGGCTTGTTCCCCGATGGCGTAACGGTCAACTTCACCGGCACGCTGGGCACGGTGCTGCCAACCCCTGTTCCCACGTCTGGCGCAATGGCGAATTCGATTTACACCGCCGGCGGCACGCCCGGCGCGGGCAGCGCTTCCTCAATGATGGACGGGCAAACCGTGACGCAACCGATCACCGTCACCGTCGGCCCGCTCGCCATGCTGAGCTTCGTTCAGCAACCGACCGACACGCTCATCAACGGCGTCATCACGCCAGCGGTGACCGTGCAGGCCAAAGACGCCTTCAACAACAACATCTCCGGTGCTTCGGTCACGCTGACACTTTCGATGGGCACGGGCACGTTGAGCGGCACGCTGACCCAGATGACCAACGGTTCAGGCATCGCCACCTTCAACAACCTGAGCCTAGACACGGCGGGCACGAACAAGAAACTGACGGCCACCTCCGGCGCAATCACGGCGGTGAGCAATCCGTTCACCATCCTGCCCATCCCGACCACCGTTTATGTGGATGACAACTGGGTGGGTCTGACGCCAGGCACTGACCCCGACGGCGGCGGGCCAGCGACCAGTATCGGCTATGACGCTTTCGCGACGATCCAGGGCGGCATCAATGCGGTCGCCAATCCTGGCACGGTCAACGTCGCGCCCGGTAGCTATCCCGAAAACGTGACGGTCAACAAGAACGTCAACTTGAAAGGCGCACAGCAAGGCGTCAATGCCTGCGGGCGCTCGGCCAGTGAATCCACCATCACGGCGGCGGGCACGCTAATGACGCTGGTAGCGGGTTCTGCCGGTTCGATCATCAACGGCTTTACTTTCTCCGGCGGCAATCGCGGGATCGAATCCACCTCCGGGCCGCTCAACAACGTACAAATTCTCAACAATCGTTTTGTGGGCTTCACCGGCAGCGGCGTGTTCCTCAACGATCCCGGCACTGACATCACCGTCAGCCAGAACTCGATTGACGGCGCCAGCAAAACCGGCTCGGGCGATCTGTTCCACTTGGACACGGATGCGTTCCCCGGCTTCTGGTTCACGAATAATTGCATCAACGGCAAAGGCGCGACGGATACTTCGTCCGGCTTCTTCGTTGACGGCAACCACAACGTCAGCGTCAGCGCCACGCCGCGCACGCCGCTCATCGGCGGCAACACCATTAGCAATTGCCAGACGGGCATGAATCTGGGCACGCGCGCCTTCACCGGCACGGCGGCCACCAACAACGGTACCATCAGCGGCAATACGTTCAGCAGTAACCTGTTCGATGGCTTGCAAGGTGGTATTCAAAACACGACCATCAGTGGCAACACCTTCAGCAACAATGGCCGTCACGGGCTGGCGTTGACGAGCTTCGGCAACACTGGCGCGGATCGCGGCGGGCAGAACACGTTAGTCAAAGGAAACCTGATGAGCGGGAATGGATTCGCGCAGGCTGGCGCGGGTCTCTTCTTCAGCGGCACCCAGGCCGTGGGCACCATCGGTACTAATCACGCTAACTTCAACCGCATCGTCGGCAACAACGTCGGCGCGCAATATGGCGGCAGCGTCAGCGCGGGCAACAACGCGACGATTGACGTGGAGAACAACTGGTGGGGCTGCAACTATGGGCCGGGCACAAGCGGCGCGGGCTGCGTGGGCACCGTCAATGGTGCCGTAGTCTTCGCTGGCAACAGCGGTGTTTTGGACTCCAATCCCTGGCTGACGCTCAATCTAATGGCGATGCCCCCTGTGGTGGCACAGGGCGGCAGTTCGACGCTGGCTTCCAAGCTGACCATCAACTCGAACAACGTGGACACCGCGCCCATGTCAATGTTCGTGCCGAACGGTACGCCGGCCACCTTCACACAGGGCGCGCTCGGCAGCGTTGCGCCGCCCAACGCGACGACCACCAATGGCGTCGCTAACTCGACCTACACGGCAGGCAGCACTCCCGGTAACGACAGCGTTTCGACAACCATTGACGGGCAGACCATGGCAACCGGCCTCACCGTCGGCTGCCAGACGATCACCATCGCGCCCGGCTCATTGGCCGGGGGCACGGCGGGCCTGGCCTATCCGAACACACAGTTGACCGCTACGGGCGGCTTCGGGCCACACGTGTTCAGCATCATGTCCGGTGGATTGCCGACCGGGCTGATGCTGTCAATGACCGGGCTGATCTCCGGCACACCGCTACAAGTTGGGACGTTCAGCTTCGTGGTCAAGGCGACCGACACCGGTGGTTGCTTTGGCACGCAGAGTTATACGCTGGTGATCGTCTGCCCGACGGTCAGTCTGAGTCCCGCGACGTTGCCCAACGCGACCATCAATACGGCGTATGCGCAAACCATCAGCGCCAGTCCGGCGGGTGGGAATTACACGTTCGCGGTGACGAGCGGGGTGTTGCCAGCGGGGTTGACGCTCAATGCGAATGGGAGCTTCAGCGGCGCGCCGACGCAAGGCGGGACGTTCAATTTCCGCGTGACGGCGACGGGCTTTGGCGGTTGCACGGGCTTCCGCGATTACACGCTCGTGGTGCTGTGCCCGGCC
>JACPYM010000056.1 GCA_016196035.1 Acidobacteriota bacterium
CCGCAGGAAGAAATTTGCCAATGTTTTCAAAAAGAACTTAAGCGGTCTCCTGCCGGGGCGCGGGGCGTGTGCGCCTGCTTCCGGTGGTTGCGGCGAGGCCTCCACCACCGGCTAATCTCCTGCGCGCCTCCGGCACACAGAGGGTGTCAACCTTTCTTGCAATTCTTCGCCTGCGTAACATCAGTTAGTTAGTTAAGGTAAAGGGTAGCAAAGTGCTTGGCCTAAGAAAAATAAAAGGAGGAAGGCACGCCCTTCCTCCTTTTATTTTTCTCTTTCGGTCAACTCTTATCGTAAAGCGGTCGCCACATAGCTCATCGGGTTGACCGGGCGATCTTGCAAGCGTACTTCGTAATGGCAATGCGGGGCAGTCGAGCGGCCTGTGCTGCCGACGGCGCCAATCTGTTTGTTGCGCGTTACGTGATCGCCGACTTGCGCGTCAATGCGTGACATATGCGCGTAACGAGTGGTGACGCCATAACCGTGATCCACCACGACCACGTTGCCGTAGCCGCCATGCACACCAGCAAAGATGACGATTCCGTCCGCCGTGGCATTGATCCCTGTACCAAACGGCGCCGAAATATCCAAGCCCGGATGCGTTTCAACGCCGCCGCCGCCAAACGGGTTCGAGCGCGCGCCAAACCCGTCTGTGATATAGCCGCGCACCGGCCAGCCGCTGGGCGTGGAGGCCAGTTTGACTTGATTCTTGTCAAACACATCTTTCAGTTGCCGCAACTGCAATTCGAGCGAAGAGGTGGTCTGTTCCAGATCCGGGATGTCATTGCCGCTGGGGCCGCCCGCGCCCATCGTGGCGGTCGAAGCTGGCAAGAGGCCGGATACTTCAGCCAATTTCCGCGAGGTCGTCTCAATGGCGGCCAGCCGACCTTGCATCCGATCCATGTTGGTTTTGACTTCGTCGTTCTCCCCGCGCAAACGGCGGTTTTCGTTTTGCATCAGATTGAGCTTGGCTACGACATAAGCGTGCTGTGAAAGCTTATAAGCGCCGTAAGCAATGGTTAAAAAACCAACGGCGGCAAAACCGAGAATGACGTAAAGGGCGTTATGTGGGACTGCAAATTTTCGTAAAGGGGAGCTAGCCGTCGGCGCAAACACAAAGGTGTAGAAGCGCTTTTCTTCGTTCATCGCATAGACTCCTTGACAAGGCAGTATTTACTCCAAAGCTTTGCTGACTTGTCCAAATGTCTTCCAGTGATAATGATTAGGATTGTTCTTTGAACGACTACGATAAAGTCACGCAGAATTACGTTGGGGCGTAAAAGCTGTGTGCTTGTGTTGTAACAGTGGGCAAGGCTAGCACAGCCCCTTTCGGCTTTTCAACCAACGATACAGTGTAATTTCAGGCGGGACGTGGTAAGCCAAATTATATCTGTCTTTAAGCCAGATTAAATTCACTATTCAAGCGGCCAGCCGCGCGCTTTTGGGCTGACCAATTCAATGGCTTTCCGGTGCGGTTCAGGCCTGCCAGACCCTAACTTCCCACGCGTGGCGGCATCTGTTAGACTGCCTGTCGTTGAAAAGCTGCCTGACCGCGCATTCGAAATCCACTGGATCACAAGAAAGAGGTAGGAAGTTATGAATCGCAAGTTGCAATGGTTGGCTGTTAGTGTCGCCGTGGCGCTGTTGCTGTGTTTATTGACGCCGCTCGTGCTAGAGCATCGCGCCTCGGCGCAGGCGGGCCGCCAGTCCGGCAAGACGAACAAGAAAAATCCGGGGGCCAGTGGGGAAAGCGACGAGCAGAAAAAAGAAGAGCAGAAGGTGGATAAGACCGCCCCCACCGCCGCCGTCACCATTAGCACCGACGTCGTCAACGTCGAAGCTGTCGTTTATAACAAAAAGACCGGCGCCGTCATTCGCGGGCTGAAAAAAGAAGATTTCGAAATTTACGAAGACGGAATTAAGCAGGAGGTCGAAAACTTTGCCACGCCCGAAGCGCCCGTGACGATGGTGCTGTTATTGGAATACAGCAAATTGATTGATGTGCTGGGCAGCCCGGCGGGCGGTTACTTTGAATATGGCCGCGTCGAGATTTTGCGGCCCGCCTATGAGTTTGTCTCGCGCTTTGTGCAACCCAAAGATTTTATCTCGGTGGTGGCGTTTGATATTCGCCCCACGCCCATTGTGGATTTCACCGACGACAAAAATAAGCTGATGGGCGCGATTCAATTGCTCATTCGCAACAATCCGGCCTTTAGCGAGAGCAATTTCTTCGACGCGCTGAAATTCGTCTTGCGCGGCGGCAAGGGCGATGCGGTCGTGCTGGAAGAGGGCAAGCAACAGACCGATAAAAAAGGGCAGGCGGATTATGCCGGCCTTTATGAAGTCAACGCGCGCACGGCCATTCTCTACATCGGCTCTGGTCTCGACACGTTCAGCAAAATCAATTTTGACGAGGCGCGCAAGATCGTCGAAAACTCTGGCGTTCCTATCTATGTCATTGGGACCGGCAATCTCTTCCTCAAGCTGTACGATCAGGCGCTTGATCCGGGACGTGGCACGAACATCAATGGGATTCCCCTTGACCGCATGACCATGCTGCAAGCGCAAAACACGCTCAAGACGTTTGCCACGTCCACCGGCGGACAGTATTTCCCGATTACCTTCTCGGGTGAAATCCCGTCCACCTTGCAATCCATTTCCGCGCTGGTGCGCAATCAGTACAGTCTCGGTTACATCCCCACCAACACGCGCAAGGAAGGGAAACGCCGCAAGATTCAGGTCAAAGCCAATCTGGGCGACAAGATTGACCCCAAGCTGATCGTGATTCAACACCGGCAAACCTACGTCGAAGCCAAAGAAACCAAGTAATGACCGGCCCCGCGTTAGATCATCAGCAAGCCATTCGCGAGAACGTTGCCCAGATTCGGCAGCGTATCGCGGCGGCTTGCGCGCGCGCCGGACGTGCTGCCGCCGAAGTCACCCTGGTCGCCGTCAGCAAAACGGTTGAATCCGCGCGCATCCGCGCCGCCCTTGCTGCGGGCATTCGCGTGTTGGGCGAGAACCGCGTGCAGGAAGCACAGAGCAAGCTGGAAGAGTTGCGCACGCTGAGTGTCGAACAACAAGTGCAATGGCATTTGATCGGGCATCTGCAATCGAACAAGGCGCGGCGCGCGGTCGAACTGTTTGACGCCGTGCATTCGGTGGATAGTTTGAAGCTGGCTGAAAAGCTGGCGCAGGCGGCGGCGGAACTGGGCAAGCGGCTGCCGGTCTTTCTCGAAGTCAATCTGGGCGGCGAGGATTCAAAAGCAGGCCTCGCGCCGGCAGCAGTTTCGCCTTTGTGCGAGGCGGTCAGCAAATTGGACGCGCTCGAACTGAAAGGGCTGATGGCGGTACCGCCGTTTCTGGATGACGTTGAAGCCGTGCGTCCCTTCTTTCGCCGGTTGCGCGAATTGCGTGACGCCGCCGTGCAGGCTGGCGTGGTTGGCCCCGCCTTCCGCGAGCTTTCGATGGGCATGAGCAATGATTTTGAGGTCGCCATCGAAGAAGGCGCGACCTTTGTGCGCGTAGGCACGGCGCTCTTTGGCGCCCGGCAATACGTTTGAAGTAACACCCAGCATCCCAACTCTCTCACATCGCTATGTCACCACTCATCACTGCTGGACGAAGCTTACTCACGTTGGCCGCTTGGCTGACTGCCACCACTGATCTGCTGATTCAGATCGCGCTGGGCCTTGTGCTGGTGCTGCTGCTGATTCGCTTTTTGGTGGATAAATTCAATCTCAATCCATTTGGGCGCATTGCCTATTACGCGCGCCGCCCGACGAACAAGTGGTTTTATGAGATAAAGAATTCGCAGTTTTACCAGCCCTTGCGCCAGGCCTTTGGGTTTGACCCGTTGTGGATATTGTTAATCGTGGCTTTCGTGCTGTTTTTCTATTTGCTGCGTAGTCTGGTGCAGGATGTGGCGATTCTGCTGAGCAGTATCGGCTACACGCTGAATTACTTTGGCGAAGGTGCAATGCTGCAAGGCGTGCGCGCGGTGATCGGGACGGTGTTGCTGGCGGCGATCTATTTCCTGATGGCGCTGATGACGATTCTGGTGATCTACTCCTGGTTCGGGCTGTTTGACCGCGCGGCGGATTGGGCGGGGCGGCGCATCTACCCTGTACTTTACTCTTTCGACTCCAGCGGCAGACTCGGCCCGCTGATCTTTCTGCTGGCCTTTCTGATTCTGGGCTTTGTCGCCTCGGCTGTGCAAAACGCTTTTTTCTGATGGTCAAGCTCACCGCCCGCGACAACGCTGTTACCTTCGCCGTGCGCGTCCAACCGCGCGCCTCGCAAACCGTCATCGTGGGCGCATTGGATGGCGCGTTGAAATTGCGGCTGGCCGCGCCGCCCGTGGATGGCGCGGCCAATGCAGAATTGATTCGCTGGCTGGCAAAGTTTTTTGACGTGCCGCGCGCAGCCATCGAAATCCTTTCCGGCACGACCGCCAAACAGAAACTCATCCGTGTTAGCGGCGTTCAACCAGCCATTGCCGAGCAGAAAATTAGCGCCGCACTGGCCCAAACCTGACTTTTGCTTTTTCGGCAGCTTGCCTACATAATCCCGCCCGCTTTTTGGTTCGACCACTTTCCCCGGCGGAAAACCCGCCAACCCGAGTTCACAACACGACACCGTCAGCAAGCATTGGAGGAATGCATGAATCAACGCAGGCTCTTTATTGCCAGTTGTCTCTCACTCGTCGTCACGGCGATGATCTTTGTCATTCGCGGCGACATCGCCCCCGCCGTCGAAGGCGCTTATCATTTGAGTCACGAACAATACGCTTTCGTCTCAACGATGGCCTTCTTTGGCTTCGCCGCTTCGATCCTGGCGGCCTCGCCGATGCTGGATGCGCTGGGCATGCGCAATCTGCTCTATCTGGCGTTGGTCTTGCACATTGGCGGCATCCTCGCCTTCATCGCCGCGCCGAATTACACCGTGCTGTACATGTCCATGCTCTTTGCCGGCTTCGGCAACGGCCTGGTCGAAGCCGTGATCAACCCGTTGACGGCGACTGTCTATCCCACTGAAAAAGTGCATCGGCTGAATGTGCTGCATTCGTGGTGGCCGGGCGGCTTGATCATCGGCGGATTGATCGCTTACCTGATGGGCCTACTCAATGTCTCGTGGCAGGTGAAGATGGGCATCGTGATTATCCCGACGATCATTTATGGCTTCCTGATTTTCGGCCAGCAGTTCCCGCAAACCGAACGCATGGCGGCGGGTATCTCGACCGGCGAAATGTTCAAGACGGTGGGCAATCCGGCCTTTCTGTTGTTGCTGTTTTGCATGATGCTGACGGCTTCGATAGAACTGGGGCCGGGCCAGTTACTGGAATCGGTCTTGCGCAACACGGCGAAGATGTCGGGCACGATGGTGTTTGTTTACGGCAGCGCACTGATGTTCGTGCTGCGTTATTTCGCCGGGCCGATTGCGCACAAGCTTTCGCCGATTGGGATGATGTGTATGTCAGTGCTGCTGGCGGGCATCGGCTTGTTTATGCTGGCGGGCGCGACCACGCCGACGTTGGCTTACATTGCGGCGACGATCTTTTATGTCGGTGTCTGTTTTATGTGGCCGACGATGCTGGGCATCACTTCGGAACGCTTCCCGCAAGGCGGTGCGTTGACGATGGGGCTGATGGGCTTTGCCGGGCAGTTCGCGCTGGGTGTGATCATCTTGAAGATGGGCGCGGTGTTTGACGCCTGGGGCGCGGCGGAAGTCTTTAAGTTCGTCTCAAAGCTGGCGCTGATCCCGCTGGTCGTGTTTGCGGCGTGGTGGTTGAAAGACCGCGCGGCGGGCGGCTACAAGGCGGTGCGCTTGAGCCAATCCTAGCGATGGCGGGTTGCGGATTGCGGATTGAATTTCCGCAGGGAAATCCGCAATCCGCAAGCTCAAACCCAAATCCACAGTTAAGCAGTTGAAAACACAGTTTCGACCAATAGCAGCGTTTTTTTTGTCAGCCTGGCTATTCACCCAGGGAGTGAAATTGCGCTGCCGTACAGCAGACTGCCAGTCTGCTGTAGACGCGGCCAGTGGGCTACGCGCCGAGACTACAGCAGACTGGCAGTCTGCTGTACGGTTTTAGCCGTGGATTCAGGCTCAAATCTGCCATCGAATCAGCCGCCAATAATCCCCGCCACGCCGCAAGTCAGACACCGATACAAGGTGCCGGCCCGTTCGGGATACACTTGCACGCGCGCCGGCCCGCAAACGTGTTCGACTTCGATTTCCAGCAACGTGTAATAGTCGTCATCGCTGATGTTGAGCAGCGCGTCAAAGATGCGTTGTTCCGCCGCTGTGCTGCGGTCAATTGCCTCAAAGAAATCGCGTTCTGTCTCGGTCAATTCCCGCTCGTTTTCCGTGCTCATCGTTTTACCCCCGTTTGAGTTTTGCCGCGCCGTTTGGTCAACTACGCAGCCTTCCACCGGCACCATAACGCAAAAAGGAGTCGCCACAAAACTTGTCGAACAAACCCATCCTAATCTTTGATCTCGGCGCCGTACTGATTGATTGGAATCCGCGCTATTTATATCGCCAGTTCTTTGCCGACGAAGCCACGATGGAAGCCTTCTTCGCCGAGGTTGGCTTATCCGAATGGAACGCGCAGCAGGATGCGGGCCGTCCGTTTGCTGAAGCAATCGCGTTGCTGGCAGCGCAATATCCGCACCACGCCGCGCACATTCACGCCTTTTGGGAGCGCTGGCCTGAAATGCTGGGCGGCGCGCTTGAGGGTACCGTTGAGATCATGCGCGAATTGCGCGCGCGCGGGCATCGCTTGTTTGCGCTCAGCAACTGGTCGGCGGAAACCTATCCGCACGCGGCAGCGCGCTTCGAGTTTTTGCAATGGTTCGAATACGTCGCGCTGTCGGGCCGGTTGAAGCTGGTCAAGCCGCAGCCGGAGATTTATGCGCACTTGCAGGAACGCATCGCCCGGCCCGCCGCGGAATGTCTCTTCATTGACGACTCGCTGGCGAACGTCGAAGCGGCGTGGCAATGCGGCTGGCAGGCGATCCATTTCACTACGCCTGGGGCGTTGCAGGTTGAATTGGTACGGCGAGGAATTTTGTAGGCCAGGCACGACCGACTTAGATAACCAAACGGTTGCTAAAACCTGACCCCTTCGGCTAGCATCCGGTTTACCAATCACGCAGAATAACCTGACCACCATTCAAGCAGGAGAAGCGAACGCACATTATGGGAATCGCGGCCTTACAAGCCCTCAAAGTCGGCTCTTACATCTTCAAACAAAAATTCAAAGGCAATCAACAGTACCCGCTCGTGCTGATGCTGGAACCGCTGTTCCGCTGTAACCTGGCCTGTGTCGGCTGCGGCAAGATTCAGTATCCGGGCGAGATTCTGAAAAAGAACATGACGCCCGAACAGGCCTTCAAGGCGATTGATGAATGCGGCGCGCCCGTCGTGACCATCGCGGGCGGCGAACCGCTGATGCATCCCGAAATTGATGTCATCACCAAAGGCATGATCGCGCGCAAGAAATTCGTTTACCTTTGCACCAACGCGATTCTGCTGGAAAAGCATTTGCACCGTTTCGAGCCGTCGCCTTATCTGACCTTCAACATTCACCTCGACGGTATGCGCGAACGCCACGATCATTCAGTAGACCGCAAAGGCATCTTCGATGTCGCCATCAACGCGATCAAGAAAGCCAAAGCTGCCGGCTTCCGCGTCAACACCAATACGACGGTCTTCGCGGGCGAAACGCCCGCCGACTTGCACGAGATGTTCGACATGCTCACCGAGATTGGCGTGGACGGGATGACGATTGCGCCCGGCTACAGCTACGAAAAAGCGCCCGACCAGGATCACTTCCTCTCGCGCCAGCAAACCAACGAACTCTTCCGCCAGGTGCTCACGCCGATGGCATCATCTAAAGGAAAGGGCAAAGGGAAGAAGTGGCAGTTCAACCAATCGCCGCTGTACCTGAAATTTTTGATGGGCGAGATTGATTACGAATGCACGCCCTGGGGCAGCCCGAATTACAATATCTTTGGTTGGCAGAAGCCGTGTTATATGTTCAGCGACGGCTACGCACAGACGTTTAAGGAATATCTGGAAACGACCGATTGGAGCAAGTACGGGCGCAAGAGCGGCAACCCCAAATGCCAGGATTGCATGATGCATTGCGGCCACGAGCCGACGGCGGCAATTGATGCGACCAGCAGCTTGCGCGGCATGCTTGTTTCGATCAAAGGCATCTAAGTCCTGGGCACGTCCAGGCCAGTCACGAAGCCACACGAAGTTTTACGAAGAGGTTTAAGCGATTCTTCGTCCTGCTGCGTGTGGTTTTTTGTTGTCCCACCATTTAAGCAAGGAGACCTCGCATGTTTCGCCAAGGCCGTCGCCTTTTTTCGGCAGCTTCGATCTGTTTGTTGATTACTGCATTACTACACACGCTGGGTAATCTTTCGTTGACGCCTATGAACGACGCCGAAGCTGCGGTGCTCAAAGCCATGCGCGAGTTCACGCTGGCGATGGGGATGGGGATGGTGCCCTCGTTCTTGGACATCTTTCGTGATCTAACCTTCACGATGAGCGTCACGGTCGTGGTCTGGGGCATGCAAAATCTGCTGGCGGCCAAACACGGCAGCGATAGGTTGCTCAAACCGTTGACTTGGTTGAATGTGCTGGGCGTAGGCGCGCTGGTAGTCATGAATGCGGTCTATCGCGTGCCGCCACCCTTGATTTGTTTTAGCGTCGTGGAAGTGCTTTTCCTGCTCAGCTTGTTTTCCAAAGGTAGCACTGAAAGTTGATGCTCTGGCGAATGCTTGGCGGAGTCTCCAGCAAGATTTGGCGGCGCTTGCCCAAACGTGTACGGCGCTGGGGCGTGCTGTTGACCGAAGCGCGCTTCACCGTCACGACCGGCGCGGTGATCACCGATGAGCAAGGCCGCGTCTTGTTGTTACAACATCGCTTTCGTCCTGGCAGCGGCTGGGGCATTCCGGGCGGCTTCCTGCAACCGGGCGAACAGCCAGCGGCCGGGTTGCGGCGCGAGTTGCGCGAAGAAGTCGGAGTTGAGATTGAGCAGGCAGAAGTTGCCTTCATTCACACGCTCGAAAGGATTCAGCAGGTCGAGATCATTTTTCGCTGCCGCGTGCAAGGTGACGCTGCGCCGCGCGCAGTGGAAATCCAACAAGCCGCCTGGTTCGCGCTGGCTGAATTGCCAGCGGGCTTGAGCGCCGACCAGCGCGGTTTGATCGCGCGGGCATTGCAACGGGCGAGCGTTGAAGTAGTTTGCGCCCGTTCATTTCCATCCAACAAGGTAATACTGGCAACCAAGCAACACTCAACAGAGGCAAGCCGATGAAACTTTTGGGCGTGATGATTTTGTTGCTGCTGGCGGGCGGTCTCTCGCTTTCCCCTGGCAGCCTGGCGCAAGAGCAAGGCCCCAAGTGGCCGATGTTTCGCAAACATCTGATTGACGCGGGCGCGAACGAATCCGCCGCTGTCGCCGACATCAATCACGACGGGCGGCTGGACATCGTCAGCGGCGAAAACTGGTTTGAAGCGCCCGGCTGGAAAAAGCACCGGCTGCGCGAGATCGGGTTTCAGAACGGTTACGTGGACAATTTCAGCGACATGATTTTGGACGTGAATGGCGATGGCTTCCCAGATGTCGTCGGCTGCGCCTGGTTCAGCAAACAGATGCGCTGGTTTGAAAATCCGCGCCGTTTTGATGGCGAACTCGCCAACGTGTTGTGGAAAGAGCACGAAGTCGAGACGGGCTTCAATTACGAACTGGCGATGCAGGTGGACATTGACGGGGATGGCAAGGCGCTGGAGATTTTGCCCAACTACGGCAGCAGTAACGAAGTCGTCTGGTTCGAGGTCGTCAAAGGCCAGTTTGTGCGCCACTCGGTCGGGCGCGTGCCGAATATGAAAGGCTTGCACGGCACGGGCGCGGGCGATGTCAACGGCGATGGCAAGCCGGATATTCTAACTGCGCACGGCTGGTTTGAAGCGCCTGCCGACGTGCGCACCGGCACTTGGACGTGGCGCGAGACGGGCCAGCCGGTCAAGATCACGCGGCAGTGCAGCCACATTTACGCGCAGGATGTGAACGGCGATGGCCGCCCGGACATCGTGTTTGGCAGCGGGCATGGTTATGGCGTGTATTGGCTGGAAAACAAGGGCGCGCAATGGGCACCGCACACGATTGACGACAGTTGGTCGCAAGCGCACGCCGTGACGCTGGTGGATTTGGATGGCGACAAACGCCTGGACATCGTGACGGGCAACCGCTATCTGGCGCACGACATTGATCCGGGCGCATACGAACCGCTGGGCTTGTACTGGTACCGGCTCAACGCTGATGCGACGTACACCAAACACGTGCTGGATTACGGCGGCAAGGTGGGCGGCGGGATGCAACTGCCGGTTCAAGACATTGACGGCGATGGCGATCTGGACATCGTCGCGCCCGGTAAATCGGGACTCTACCTGTTTGAGCAGATAGATTTCCCACGGCAAAAAGGCAAGTAAGGAGTAGGTGGCAGTTGGCAGTTCAAAACTGTTCCCCCCACCTTGATTGATCCGGTTATTATTTTCGACTTCTATCTTCAATCGCCGATCGCCAGCTAAAGGAGCAAATAATGTTCGTTCATTCGGTTTACTTTTGGTTGAAGGCGGATTTGACACAGGCGCAACAGGATCAATTCTGGGCGGGTGTGCATTCGCTGGGCACGATCTCGTCCGTCAAAGCCTGTTACATCGGCACCCCGGCGGCGACGGATCGTCCGATCATTGACCGCTCGTATTCGTGCGCGTTGGTCGTTGTTTTTGATGATGACGCCGCGCACGAAGCGTATCAGGTAGATGCCATTCACGACCGGTTCCGCCTCGAATGCGCCGCGTTGTGGGAGCGGGTGCTGATTTACGATGCCAAAACGGATTAAATCAAAGGTCGCCCCTTTGACTAACTGATGTTACGCACAGGTTGGTTCAATAAGTGCGTTGACAGCTTCTGTGTGCCGGAGGCACAGCGGATATTAGCCGGTGGTGGAGCGCGAGCGGAGCCACCGGAACAATGTGCCACGCCCCACGCGTCCTGAAGGGACGCAGGACTCAACAGCGGCAGAAAAATGATGTCTTGTCCTGCGCTCTGCCGGAGACCGCTTAAAAAGTATTTGCGAGACAAGCTTCCGCAGGTCGCGCCAGCCGCAGCTTAAGCGGGCTGTGCAACGGGCGCAGCCGTTAAGAGGCGGACGATTCGTTTGCAGTTGACCGCGATGCCGAGC